>CAMDVP010000147.1 GCA_945877525.1 uncultured Clostridia bacterium
CTGATTGCCCATTCCGAATATTTTCACGCTGCCCAGCGCGATCACCGAGGACAGCGCGCCCGCCAGCAGGCTGTACATGGTCGAGGAAATGTTGTCCTCGCTGAACAGCAGCCCCAGCAGCCGCGCCGCGGCGACGTCGCCTGACGGGCAGACGCATTACGCCTTGACATTTTCTGCATACCATGCTATGCTGATTCCATTCCAGAGAAGAAGGAGTCGCTCAGCATGCGGATAACGCCCCCGTAATATTCCAAAGGCAACCATGGAGTTCCAGGAGATTACGGAGGGCTTTTTCTATGCAAAAATTGAATCGGAATCTGCGGATCATGCTGATCATGTCCCTTTTGCAGGGCATGGTGTTCTACGCGCCCATTGCTACGCTGTACCGGCGGGCATTCGGGCTGACGGTGTTTGAAATCACGCTGATTGAAAGCGTGTGCATGGTGGTCAGCATGGGACTGGAGGTGCCCTGGGGCGTGGCGGCGGAGCGACTGGGCTACCGGAAAACCATGATCCTGTGCTGCATGGTGTATTTTGTGTCCAAGCTGGTTTTCTGGCGGGCGGAAAGCTTTGCCGGGTTCCTGGCGGAACGGCTGCTGCTGGCGGTGGTGCTGGCGGGCATGAGCGGTGTGGATGAAAGCATTCTTTACGCTTCCTGCGGTGAAGGGCAGGCCCATCGGATGTTTGGCTGGTACAGCGCGCTGGGTACCGTCGGTATGCTGACGGCCTCAGCATTGTACACGCTGGTGATCGGCCCGGACTACCGGATGGCTGCGCTGTGGACGGCGGCGGCCTATGGCGCGGCGGCGCTTTTGTCGCTGGGGCTTGAGGAGGTACGTCAGCCGGCTGGACGGGAAACCAGGGCGCTGGCGGATTTCCGCGCCTGCCTGAGGAAGCTGCGGCACACCCGCGGACTGTTTCCCCTGGCGCTGGCGGGGGCGCTGATGGGGGAGAGCGTTCACACCGTCACGGTGTTTTTCAGCCAGCTGCAATACGCCCGCTGCGACTGGGGCGACGCCATGATGGGCGTGGCCTATACGCTTTGCACGGCCATCGGGCTGTGTGGCGCTGGCTCGGCGCGGTGCGCGCAGCATCTGGGAAGGCGGCGCATGGGGATTGTGCTGACGGGAATTTCCGCTGTACTGTGCCTGGTACTGGCCGGCACGGAAAGTGGCGGGCTGTCCCTTGGATGCATGGCCGCGCTGTGCCTGGCTTCCGCACTCTATGCGCCCCTGTCCTCCGCCCTGGCCAATGGCCTGATCACCATGGAAAGCCGCGCCACGGCGCTGAGCGTTTCCGCCCTGGTGAGCGACAGCGCGGCGGCACTGATGAACGTGGCGCTTGGCCGGGCGGCGGATGCATCCCTGCCCCTTGCGCTGTGCCTGGGCGGCGGAGCGTGTCTGATAGCAATGGCGCTGTTTGCCCGGGCGGTGCGCAGGGGGTGAAGTGGGGCAGGGGCTTGTTATTTTCTTCAAAATGTAGTATACTGTCACATTGTCGGGTCTTATGCCCCTTTTTGTCATACCACAAGAACCTGTAAGGAGGAGCTTCATGCCAACAACCTCGTTTGATAAAGAGTCCATCAAGGCTTCGATTATCGGCAAGCTGCAGCGCTACAACGGCCGCACCATCCAGGACGCCAGCCAGCAGCAGATTTACAAGGCCGTGGCCTCCACCGTCCGCGACCAGATCATGCAGAAGTATCTCATCGCCCGGGAGGAGCGCAAGGCGACCAAGTCCAAGCGCCTGTACTACCTGTCGGTGGAATTTCTGATGGGCCGCAGCATGTACTGCAACATGCTGAACCTGGTGTCCACCGACGTGTACCGTGAGGCCCTGTCCGAGCTGGGCATCAACATGGACGATGTGCTCCGCGAAGAGCCTGAACCCGGCCTGGGCAACGGCGGTCTGGGCCGCCTGGCGGCCTGCTTCCTGGACAGCCTGTCCAGCCTGGACCTGCCTGCCATGGGCTGCACCATCCGCTATGAATACGGCCTGTTCCGCCAGAAGATTGTGGACGGCCAGCAGGTGGAGCTGCCCGACAGCTGGCTGGACAATGGCAACACCTGGGAAATGGCTGTGATGGACGATGCCTGCGAGGTACATTTCGGCGGCCATGTGGACACCGTGGAGGAGGACGGCGTAACCCGCTTTATCCACCGCGACTACAACACCGTGGAAGCCGTGCCCTACGACATGCCCATTGTCGGCTATGACACCACCACCGTCAATACCCTGCGCATGTGGTCGGCCCGCAGCCCCAAGAGGATCGACCTGGGCTCCTTTGGCCAGGGCAAGTATGTCCAAGCCACCGAGGAAATCGAGCTGGCCGAAGTCATCTCTAAGGTGCTCTATCCCGAGGACAACCACTACGAGGGCAAGCTGCTCCGCCTGAAGCAGCAGTATTTCTTTACCTCCGCCACCCTGCAGTACATCCTCAAGGATTTCAAGAAGCTTCACGGCAATAACTTCGCCATCCTGCCGGACAAGGTGTGCATCCATATCAACGACACCCATCCCGGCCTGGCCATTCCCGAGATGATGCGCCTGCTCATCGACCAGGAGGGCCTGGGCTGGGACGAGGCCTCCGCCATCGTGCAGAAGACCTTTGCCTACACCAACCACACCATCATGGCCGAGGCACTTGAGAAGTGGCCCGAGGCCATGGTGAAGCAGCTGCTGCCCCGGGTGTATCAGATTCTGGAGGAGATCAACCGCCGCTTCTGCGCCCGACTGTGGAACGAGTTCCCCGGGCAGTGGGAGCGTATCGGCAAGATGGCCGTCATCAGCTACGGCCAGGTGAACATCGCCAACCTGTGCATCGCCATGTCCTTCTCTGTCAACGGCGTCAGCCAGCTTCACGGCGAAATCCTCAAGGAGGAAACCTTCCACGACTTCAACCTGGTCATGCCCGAGAAGTTCTCCGCCATCACCAACGGCATCACCCACCGCCGTTGGCTGATGAGCTGCAACCCCGAACTGACTGAGCTGATCCGCAGCGCCATCGGCGACAAGTGGATCCGCGAGCCGGAGCTTTTGCACGAATTGAAGCCCTTTGCCGACGATGCGGCCTTCCGCCAGAAGTTCGACGAAATCAAGAAGCACAACAAGCAGCGTCTGGCCCGCCTGGTCAAGGAGCGCCAGGGTATCGTGGTGGATCCTGCCTTCATGTTCGACACCCAGTCCAAGCGCCTGCACGAGTACAAGCGCCAGATGCTCAACGCGCTGCATATTCTGGTGCTGTATAACCGCATTGTCAATGACGAATCCTTCACCATGGAGCCCCGGGTGTTCTTCTTCGGCGCCAAGGCGTCCCCCGGATACTATCGCGCCAAGCAGATCATCCGCTTTATCAACGCCCTAAGCAGCCTCATCGCCAAGCATCCCCGGGCCCGCAAGTACCTGCAGGTGGTGTTCCTGGAGAACTACGATGTGTCCACCGCCGAGGTGCTCATTCCTGCTTCCGAGGTGTCCGAGCAGCTGTCCACCGCCTCCAAGGAGGCCAGCGGCACCGGCAACATGAAGTACATGATGAACGGCGCGGTGACCATCGGCACCATGGACGGCGCCAATGTGGAAATCAGCGAGCAGGTCGGCATGGACAACATCTATATCTTCGGCATGCGCTCCGACACCGTGCGCGACATGTACCGCGAGCGGAACTACAACCCCATGCAGATCTACGAGACCAACCAGGAAATCCGCCAGGCCATGACCCAAATGATCGACGGTACCCTGTTCCCCGACAATGCCGCCGTGCTGCAGGACCTGTATCATAGCCTGCTGCTGGGCGACTATGGCTCCATGGCCGACCCCTACTTTGTGCTCAAGGACTTCGGCAGCTATTCCATGGCGCAGAGAAGGCTGAACGCCGACTATGCCAACCGGGACAAGTGGCTGAAGATGGCCGTGATCAACACCGCCATGTCCGGCGTGTTCTCCTCCGACCGCACCATCCGCGAGTACAACGACACCATCTGGCATCTGGATCCCCTGCCCAGGGCAAAATAATTCCCCGCAGCCTATCACGGGGCCTGGAAGCCGTTTTCCAGGCCCCTTTCAAAAGGAATGATACCGATGCTCCTGCACGATTCCCATAAGCCCTTTTTCCGCGAGCCCGGCGGCCCGGCGCATCCCGGGCAAGAGATTACCTTCCGTTTCCGCTGCGACGAGGCCAGCGCGGTGATCCTGCGCACCTGGTTTGGCGACGAGCTGGCGTATCCCATGGCCTTCGACGGGAAAGATACCTGGGAGGCCTCGATTATCCTGCCCAAGGAGCCGGGGCTGTTCTGGTACGATTTCATTGTTTATCGAAGGGACGGCCACATCCTGCGCTACGGCGGGCCGGAGGATCACCTGGGCGGCGAGGGGCATGTGTATGCCGATGGGCTGCATTCCTTCCAAATCACCATTTACGATTCCGCCTTTGAAACCCCGGAGTTCATTCATGGCGCGAACATCTATCAGATTTTTCCCGACCGCTTCTGCCGCGCTGCCACCGCCTCCGTGGACGACCGCACCGACCGGCATATTCATGAAAGCTGGGATGAGGATTTGCTGACCGACAGCGATCCCCGCAGCGGCGATCACATGGCCCTTGATTTCTTCGGCGGTACGCTGACGGGCATCCGGGAAAAGCTGCCTTACCTCAGAGAACTGGGGGTAACGGCCCTGTACCTCAATCCTATCTTTCGCGCCCGCTCCAACCACCGCTACGACACCGGCGACTACACGCAGATTGATCCCCTCCTGGGCACCGAGGCCGAGTTCAGGGACCTGTGCCAGGCAGCGAAGGAGAGCGGTATTTCCATTATCCTGGACGGCGTGTTCAGCCACACCGGAGAGGACAGCAAGTATTTCAACCATTTCGGGCACTACCGCGGCCCGGGCGCGTACCAGGGTCCCCAGTCTCCCTATTACGACTGGTATACCTTCAAGAACTTCCCGGATGAGTATTCCTGCTGGTGGGGCATTCCCTCCCTGCCGGAGTGCCGCAAGGACAATCCGGACTACCAGCGCTTTATGCTCAAGGACAAGACGGGCATTGTTCCCCGGTGGATCCGCGCAGGCAGCTCCGGCTGGCGGCTGGATGTGGCGGACGAGCTGCCCATGGACTTCCTGCGCAAGCTGCGGGTGGCTGCCAAGCGCGCCAATCCCGAGGCGTTGGTGCTGGGCGAGGTATGGGAGGACGCCAGCAACAAGGTGGCCTATGGTCAGCTGCGGTGCTACTGCACCGGCGACACCCTTGACTCTGTGATGAACTATCCCCTGCGGGAGGCCATTCTGGCCTTTGTGACGGGGCAGGCACCGGCCAAGGATCTGGTGCGGCTGATTGAGCATCAGGCGGAGGTTTATCCCCCCCAGTTCCGCTATTCACTGATGAACCTCATCGGCAGCCATGACCGCGCCCGGGTGCTGAACGTGCTTTGCGGCAAGGAGGGCAAGGAGCTTTCCAAGGCGGAGCAGCAGGCCCTGCGCCTGACCCCGGTCGAGTACACCCTGGCGGTGCGCCGTCTCAAGACCTGCGTGGACATTCTCTGCGCCCTGCCCGGCTGCCCAACGATCTATTACGGGGACGAGGCCGGCCTGACCGGCTGCCCCGATCCCTTCTGCCGCCGGCCCTTCCCCTGGGGCAAGGTGGATCAGGAACTGCATGACTTTATTGCCGCCAAGCTGACCCACCGCCGTGAATCCGACGTACTTCGTCTGGGCCACTGCGCCGTGGAGGCTGTGGACGAGGACACGCTGGTTATCACCCGCTTCCTGGAGGACACGGACGCCTTGGGCCGTCCGGCCAGGGCTCCGGGGAAAGAGGTTTTCACCATCCGGCGATAACGGTAAAGCACCCGCGCATCGGGAAAAGATGCGCGGGTGCCTTCGCTTACGGTTCCTGCTCCAACTCAGCCATGACCTGCGGCAGCTTGGCCGCCTCGGCGCTGTCCAGGGGCGGATATTGCGGGTTCATTTCCTCCAGCGTATCCACCAGAATCTCGCTCATCAGGTAGCGGGTGTACCATTTGTTGTCTGCCGGAAGCACATACCAGGGGCATTCCGGCGTGGCGGTTTGGTTGATGCTGTCCTCATAGGCCCGGTCGTATTCCTCCCAAAGAGCACGCTCCTTCATGTCGGAGGTGGAGAGCTTCCAGTGCTTCTCATCCAGCTCCATCCGGTCCAGGAAGCGCTTGCGCTGCTCCTCCCGGCTCACGTTCAGGAACACCTTCACCATCCGCAGCCCGTTTTCGTAGAGGTATTCCTCCCAATGCCGCAGCTGGCGGAAGCGTCTGTCGAAGAAATCCTCCGTCAGGCAGCGGGGCGCCAGCCGATAGCCCCGCTCCAGGTGATGCACCCGCACCGCCAGCACGTCCTCATAATGGGAGCGGTTGAACAGGGCGATTTTCCCCCGGGGCGGCAGGGCCTGATGGATGCGCCACAGATAGTCGTGGCTCAGTTCGGTGCTGCTGGGCGCCTTGAAGGAATGCACCTCCAGCGCGGCGGGATTCAGCCCGGAGAACACCTTCTTGATCAGGCTGTCCTTGCCTGCCGCGTCCCGGGCCTGCAGGGCAATGATCAGCCCCTCCTGCCCGGCGGCATAGAGCTTTTCCTGCAGGGCCGCGGCGCGGGCGATGTTCTCCTGGGTTTTCTGCACCAGCTCGGCCTTGCAGGCCTTGGCGTCGTCGGCGCCGGTGGGCATATCCTTCAGACTCACGCTGTGCGAGCCGTCGAAACGGTAATCCTTTGCAGACATGTTGGCTGCTCCTTCTGTATCATGGGATAGGGGAGATGCTTCGGGTCAGGGATGCACGAAGGTGCCGATGTCACTGCCCTCCAGCACACGGATCAGGTTGCGCGGATCGTCCAGGCCGAACACCCGCACCATGGGTACGCGATTTTCCGCGCACAGGGCAAAGGCTGCCGCGTCCATAACCTTCAGGTTCATCGCCAGCGCATCCTGGTAGGTGATGTCGCGGATAAGGGTGGCGGAGGGATCCTGCCGGGGATCGGCGGTGTACACGCCGTCGATATTCTTGGCCATGAGAATGGCGTCCACCTGCATCTCAATGGCTCGCAGCGCCACCGCCGTATCGGTGGAGAAGAAGGGGTTGCCGCTGCCGGCGGCAAACAGCACGATGCGGCCCTCGGCCAGATGGTTGCGCGCAGCCATGGCGTTGAAGGGCTCGGCAAAGCGATTCATGTCCACGGCTGACTGCACCACCGCGTCCAGCCCGGCCTGACGCAGGGCATCCGCCACGCACAGGCAGTTGATAACGGTACCCAGCATGCCCATTTGGTCGGCGGTCACCGCATCCATGTGGGCTGCGGGGCCCTGTCGGCCGCGCCAGATGTTGCCTGCGCCGATGACCACGCCGATCTCCACGCCCAGATTATGCATGTCGCGGATGATCTCGGCGGTTTGCCGCACCTTGTCAAAATCGAACAGATCCGTGCCGGACTTGAGTGCCTCGCCGGAAAGCTTGAGCAGCACGCGATGATAAACGGCCATGGAAAGACCTCCTTCGGAATTTACATTGTTTCTATTATATACCACAGCGAAGTTGCGGTCAAGGGACGCCAAGGGCGCTGCCCTTGGAACCCGCCAGGGGCGCTGCCCCTGGACCCCGCGAAGGGCCTTCGGCCCTCTCGAC
>CAMDVP010000148.1 GCA_945877525.1 uncultured Clostridia bacterium
GGCGCAGCCTCGTCAATGGCGTCGCATACCACGGTGGTATGCTCGGTGGCCACGATGGTGGTCACGTCGGCGGCCTGCACGCGATAGCGGATATCCTTGGCGGTGAGCAGGTGGGTGGCGGGAATGGTGATGGCGCCGATTTTGTGCAGGGCCATGATGATGGGCCAGAACTCATGGTGGCGCTTGAGAATCAGCATCACCGCGTCGCCCTTTTTCACGCCCAGGGACTTGAAGTAGTTGGCAGCGCGGTTGGAATCCAGCATCATGCGGCGGAAATCGTACTCCACCACGTCGCCCTCGGGGTTCGTCCACAAAAGGGCCTTGCGGTCGGGATCCTCCCGGCCCATACGATCCACCACATCATAGGCAAAGTTGAAGGATTCGGGGCGCTTGAGGCGGAAGTTCTTGTTGAAGTCCTCATAGCTGATAAAGTCCCCCTGAACATCCATATATTCATGGTACAGCGGCTGCATGGCACATCCTCTTTTCGTGTCAGAATAGGGATTAGTCCCTGGCGTCCTCCTTCACCACCACGGCGATGAAGCGGCAATCGCCCTCCATGGCATACATGGCGTGAGCCAGCGAAGAGTCGTAGTAGATGGAATCGCCCGGGGAAAGCAGCAGTTCGTTGCCGCCCAGGACAATTTTGAGGTAGCCCTCCAGCACATAGTCGAACTCCTGCCCTTCATGGCTGTGGGCCTGCTTGACCGTGCCGGGGGCGTCCTGCTCCACAGTGACGATAAAGGGCTCGGCCAGCTTGTGGGCGAAGTTGTAGGCCAGGTGCTGGTAGTGGTACTGCTTGCGCCGGTCGAAGGCCAGGCCCTTGCCCGCCCGCGTCAGCACATAGCCGCGAAGCTTGGGGCTTTCGCCGGTGAGAAGATCGGAAATGTCCACACCCAGGGTTTCGGCAATGTTGAACAGGTGGGAGAAGGAGAAATCCTTCTCGCCCTTTTCATAGGCCAGGTATTCCTCCAGGGGCACGCCTGAGCGGCCGGCCACCTCCTCGGCGCTCAGGCCGCTGATGTCGCGCAGATCCGCAATTCGCAGAGCAATGAGCTGAATCTGGTTCATATCCATCCTCCTTAACTGTGTAAAAGGGTAAAGAAAAACCCGCATTCTCAAATACTGAGACGCAGGGCTTGCAAAGCATGTGAACGAACGCAGCGGCGTTCCTTCTGTCGGCTCCAACAAGCCCAAGCCTATCACGCGGCGCCGTCCTCCACTACTTGGGCATATGCCCTTTGGCAAAGGCTGCTCGGGAGTGATGTGCCCCACCCGGTGCCACCGGCTTGCACCAACCGCCGGCTCTCTTCGCGCATGGAGGGAAGGACTTGTCTCCGTCAGAGCATTGTCAATATTTGATTGGGTGTATGATACCACAGCCCCGCCGGAGCGTCAAGCAGGGGAATTGTTCTTTCACTGTTCTGCCTGAATACGCTCGAAGGCTTTGCTGTCCGTCCGCCGGACCACGCAGCACTGTATCACCTCAGTCAGGTGTTCGATGTCGTCCTTGCACCCCGTCTGCACCCATCGGGCGATGATCGCCATCAGCCCGTGAATATAGAAGGACATAATGTACTCCCTGTCCGCCTCGGGTACACACATGCGCTCCAGCACAGGCGTGAACACCGCCCGGAGCATGCGGTCATAGGTGTTCTCCATGCGGAAAAGCGCCGCATGCTTCACAGCGGTGGCAAACAGCCGCCTGTACTGCCGGATGTAGCGCAGATACGGCTCCAGGTATTCCGGCGTGACAAAGTACAGCTCGTCCTCCGGGCACTCCCGCAGGCGGGGCACAATTTCGGTTTTTTCCTTCCCCATGCAGCGCAGGAACTGCTCGTTCATGTATGCGATGCACTCTGTCAGCAGATCGTTCAGCGTCTCATAATGCAAATAGAAGGTGGAGCGGTTGACCCCGGCCCGCTCGCAGATTTCCTTGACGGTGATGTATTCCATGTCCCTGGTTTCCAGCAGCACCAAAAGCGCCTCGTCCATGCGAGCCGCTGTGTGAAAATACTTGCTTTCCGACCGGTTCAGTTTTCCCGCCCCCTCCGGCCCTCCCGGGGCCGCATCGGCCCCGGAAAGGCGCGCTTCATCACCCGGCCTGCTTGTCGCTGATCTCCCGGGCCAGCTGCAGAATTTCATAGGCGTACTTCTTCTTGCCCTTCGCCAGCAGCTTCTGATAGATGGGATAGTTCACGCCCATGCCCACCAGCCCGATGATCCCGATGACAATGCCCAGCACCATCATCGCCGTCGAGCCGCTGCCGATCACCTGCATGGAAAGGCACATCCCCACCCCGGCCACCAGCGCCGCGGCAATCCCGAAGGTGTACACGAAAACCGTGGCCGGGAGCTTGGCCCGGGCGTCCAGCTTCCGAAGGGCAATCACCTTGGAGGTGTCCTTCGGGGCGTACTCGTTGGCGAGCTGTTCTGCGTAAATCTTGTCTGTGTTCATGGCAAATGCCTCCTTTCTTGGATGGCTCCATGATACCACAGCCGCTTTCCCGCCGGAACAACACGCACGCACGACTGTGTCGCTTTCTTTCCGCCGCGGCATGCACACGATACTTTCGCGCCGCAACGGAAATATCCTTTTTTCTTTTCCGAAAGCCGCCCGACAGAAAAGCCGATTTTTTTCCGAAATATTCTGAAAAAGGACTTGATTTTACCGGCGGTTTTGTGTACAATATCTGCGTATTTCCGATTTAATGTTCGGATTTTCTGATCTGAGCGTCAAATTGTGAAATGGTCGCGAAAGCACATCCACAACCAAACCGAGGAGGACAATTGTCATGAAAAAGTTTGTAGCCCTGATGCTCGTGCTGATTCTGAGCCTGTCTGTCTGCGTCTTCACCGCCTCTGCCGAGGCTGCCGACGTGAAGCTGGGCATCATCCTGCTGCACGACGAGAACTCCACCTATGACCTCAACTTCATCAACGGCGTGAACGACGCCGTGAAGGCCCTGGGTCTGTCCGAGGATCAGGTCATCATCAAGCGCAACATTCCCGAATCCCAGGAATGCACCGACGCCGCCCTGGACCTGGTGGACGAAGGCTGCAACATCATCTTCGCCGACAGCTTCGGCCATGAAACCTACCTGCTGGAGGCTGCCCGCCAGTATCCCGACGTGCAGTTCTGCCACGCCACCGGCACCATGGCCCACACCGAGAACCTGGCCAACTTCCACAATGCCTTCGCCGCCATCTATGAAGGCCGCTATCTGGCCGGCGTGGCTGCGGGCATGAAGCTCAACGAGCTGAAGGCCAACGGCCAGCTCAAGGGCGAGAAGCCCCTGATGGGCTATGTGGGCGCCTTCACCTACGCTGAGGTAATTTCCGGCTACACCTCCTTCTACCTGGGCGCCAAGTCCGTGTGCCCCGATGTGGAAATGAAGGTTCAGTTCACCGGCTCCTGGTATGACTACAACGAGGAGAAGAACGCCGCTACCGCGCTGATTGCCGCCAACTGCGACCTGATCTCCCAGCATGCCGACTCCATGGGCGCCCCCTCCGCCTGCGAGGACGCCAATATCCCCAACGTGTCCTACAACGGCTCCACCGTGGCCTCCTGCCCCAACACCTTCATCGTGGCCTCCCGCATTGACTGGGCTCCCTACTTCCAGTACATTGTGAACCAGGTTGCCGCGGGCGAAGCCATCGCCACCGACTGGGTTGGCACCATCGAGACCGGCTCCGTCGTGCTGACGGACATCAACGAGCAGGCTGCCGCCGAGGGCACCGCTGCCAAGCTGGAGGAAGTCAAGGCCGAGCTGACCGCGGGCACCCTGAAGGTGTTCGACACCGCCACCGAGGGCTTCATCACCGTGGAAGGTGCGAAGCTGGATTCCTACCTGGCCGATGTGGATACCGACGAAGCCTTCACCCCCGATACCGAGGTGGTGTCCGACGGCTACTTCCACGAGTCCGAGTTCCGCAGCGCTCCCTACTTCAACGTGCAGATCGACGGCATCGAGCTGCTGAACATGATGTTCTGATTCAACCACACAGATTCTATGGAAACGCTTGGACTGCTGCTCTCCGGGGTGGCAGTCCAAGCAGTTTCTGCACCTGTTTGTGACGGAGGGTATACCGTGGAAAAGCAAGTTGCTCTCAGCATGCGCGGCATTACCAAGCGCTTTGGCAGCGTTGTGGCCAACCACAACGTGGATCTGGACGTATACGAGGGGGAAATCCTGGCCATTCTCGGTGAGAACGGCTGCGGCAAAACCACCCTGATGAACATGATCTCCGGCATCTACTTCCCGGATGAGGGCAAAATCTACAAGAACGGCGAGGAAGTGGTCATCCGCTCCCCCAAGGATGCCTTTGACCTGAAAATCGGCATGATTCATCAGCACTTCAAGCTGGTGGATCTGTTCACCGCCGCTGAAAACATTGTGCTTGGCGTCAACGAAAAGGGCCGGTACAACCTGAAAAGCGTCAATTCCCGCGTTTCCCAGATCGCTGAGAAATACGGTTTTCATATTGATCCCCAGAAGAAGATTTACGACATGTCCGTTTCCGAAAAGCAGACGGTGGAGATTATCAAGGTACTGTACCGCGGCGCGGACATTCTCATTCTCGACGAGCCCACCGCTGTGCTGACCCCGCAGGAAATCGAGCGGCTGTTCGACGTGCTGCGCCGCATGAAGGCGGATGGCAAGTCCATCATTATCATCACTCACAAGCTGCACGAGGTCATCGCCGTATCCGACAGGGTGGCCATCCTGCGCAAGGGCGAGCATATCGCCACCGTCGATACCTGCGACGCCACCGAAAGCAGCCTGACGGAAATGATGGTGGGCAAGCAGATTACCCTGGACATCGACCGCAGCGAGCCCGAGAACGTTCAGCCCCGGCTGGAGGTGAAGGATCTCAACTGCATCGACGGCGAGGGCATCCATGTGCTCAAGGACATTTCCTTCACCGCCAACAGCGGCGAGATTCTCGGCATCGCGGGCATCGCAGGCAGCGGCCAGCGCGAGTTGCTGGAGGCCATCGCGGGCCTGCAGCCCATCGCCAGCGGACAGATAATCTTCAACAACCCCAAGAAGGACAGACCCGTCACCTTCTTCCATAAGTCCATGCGGCAGGTGAAGGAGCTGGCGGCCAGGGACGCTTTCCATGACAGGAGCGGCGCGCCCATGCGCCTCAAGGGCATGAGCCGCGCGCAGATCAAGGCTCAGGTTTCCGCCGGAAACGTGCTTTTCCGGGAGGATGAGGTGATGAACCTGCGCGGGAAAACCCCGCTGGAGATTCGCTCTCTGGGCGTGCGGCTTTCCTTTGTGCCGGAGGATCGGCTGGGAATGGGCCTGGTAGGCAACATGGGCATCACCGACAACATGATGCTGCGCAGCTATCGCAAGGGCCGGGCCGGCTTTGTTGATCGGAAGAAGCCCCGCGCACTGGCTGAGGACATTATCAAGGAGCTTGAGGTGGCCACCCCCGGCGTGAATACGCCCGTGCGCCGCCTTTCCGGCGGCAATGTGCAGAAGGTGCTGGTGGGGCGCGAAATTGCCTTTGCCCCCAAGGTGCTCATGGCCGCCTACCCCGCCCGCGGCCTGGACATCAATTCCTCCTATACCATCTACAATCTGCTCAACAAGCAGAAGCAGAACGGCGTGGCCGTCATCTTCGTGGGCGAGGATCTGGATGTGCTGCTGGCCCTGTGCGACCGCATCATGGTCGTCAATTCCGGCGCCGTCACCGGCATGCTGGACGCCCGCACCGCCACCAAGGAAGAAATCGGCCTCCTCATGACCAAGACCAACGCCCCTGCAAAGGAGGTAGCTCCATGAGCGAGCAGAAGAAGTCCGCAGCGCATGAGTCGCTGTTCCATCTGACCAAGCGAACCGAAGTGAATCCCGCATCGGCCATGCTCATCCGCGTCATTGCCATTGTACTGGGCATGGTGGTATGCGGCCTGACAGCGTTTCTGCTGATAGAAAAGCTCCATGGCGACCCGTCGAAAATCAAGGATTTCTACGCCTGCTTTATTAAGGGTTCCTTTGCCAGCGAGCGCAAGCTGTGGAAATTCCTGAAGAACATGGCCATTCTGCAGTGCATTTCCCTGGCGGTGACCCCGGCCTTCCGCATGCGCTTTTGGAATATCGGCGCAGAGGGGCAGACGCTCATGGGCGTGCTGGGCTGCATCACGGTGGCGTTTTACTTTGGCGGCAGGCTACCGGAGTGGCAGCTTCTGATTCTCATGCTCATTGCCGCGCTGCTCTACGGCGCAGTGTGGGCGGTGATTCCCGCGCTGTTCAAGGCCAAGTGGAACACCAATGAAACGCTTTTCACCCTGATGATGAACTATGTGGCCACCTATGTGGTCAGCTACTTCCTGGTGATCTGGGTGCCCAGCGGCTCCTCCACCCTGGGCAAGCTGAAATACGGCAAGCTGCCCGTGCTGCCCTTCGGAAACCAGTACCTGCTGATTATCCTGATCGTGCTGGCGCTGACCATCGGGCTGTACATCTACCTCAAGTACAGCAAGCAGGGGTATGAGATTTCCGTTGTGGGCGAAAGCATGCGGACAGCCCAGTACAGCGGCATCAACGTGCGGAGGGTCATCATCCGCACCATGGTGGTCAGCGGCCTGCTCTGCGGCCTGACGGGCTTCCTGATTGGCTCGGGCCTGGACCAGAGCGTCACCACGGAATCCGTCGGCGGCCAGGGCTTCACGGCCATTATCGTATCCTGGCTGGCCAATTTCAACCCCCTGGTGATGATTGTCACCTCCGGCCTGATTTCCTTTCTGAATTCCGGCGCGGCCCAGATTTCCCAGGATTTCAACGTCAGCGGCGCGCTCCCGGACGTGATTGTGGGCATCATTCTGTTCTTCATCATCGGCTGCGAGTTCTTCATCCATTACAAGGTCGTTTTCCGTCATGCTTCTTCGGAAAAGGAGGCTGTCAAATGAACGTCTGGCTGAACTTTCTGATTGAATCGCTGGCCTTCGGCGCGGTCTTTATGTACGGCTCCACGGGCGAAATCCTCACCGAGAAGGCTGGCCACCTGAACCTGGGCATTCCGGGCATCATGTGCATGGGCGGCGCGGGCGGCTGCCTGGTGCTGAACGTCATCGGCGGGTGGAGCCTGCCGCCTGTCCTGGTCGTTGTTCTGGGCGTGGCGGGCGCGCTGGCCATGTCCATGCTGATGGGCCTGATTTACAGCTTCCTCACCGTGTCCCTCCGCGCCAATCAGAACGTGACCGGTCTGGCGTTGACCACCTTTGGCGTTGGCCTGATGAAGGTGATCATGAGCAAGCTGGATCCCACCGTGTATCTGGTGGGCCCCAAGAAGATTTTCCGCTGGCCCTTTACCGACCGCACGGACGCGCTGCAGTACCTGGGCGTATTGTTCTTTCTGGGCGTGGCGATTGCGCTCCTTACCTCCTGGGTGCTTTTCCGCACCAAGACGGGTCTGCGCCTGCGCGCCGTGGGCGAAAATCCCGGCACGGCGGACGCCGTGGGCATCAACGTTTCCCGGTACAAATACCTGGCCACCTGCATCGGCAGCGGCATTTCCGGCCTGGGCGGCTTCTACTGCATCATCGACTACATGGCCTCCCAGGAGGCCTACCTGAGCCT
>CAMDVP010000149.1 GCA_945877525.1 uncultured Clostridia bacterium
CGGTCAGGGCGCTGCCCTGACAACCCGCGAAGGGCCTTCGGCCCTCTCGACACCCGTGCTGGTATTCCGGCACGGGTGTTTTCCTTTGCGGGGGTCACGGCGCGCAACGGGCGCGCCGTGACGCGGAACCTGGGGCTGGCCGCTGCGGCGGCGGGATGTGTACGGGATTGCTATCGATAAGGCCGAAGGCCCTTCGCAGGGATTCCAATGGGGCAGCGCCCCCTTGGCAGGAGTCCAGAGGGCAGCGTCCTCTGGCAGGCTGCCTGTACTTTCTATGCTCGGGCCAATTTATGTTTTGTATGTAGCATACACACTATTGGTTCCAGGCGCGGGGACAAAGCCTATTGATTTATACATTTCAATTTCATCATTGTGGCTGACATCCACCAAAACCATCATTTTCCCAGGTTTGTTCATATTGATCGCCGCCTGCAGCAGTGCCTGCTCATATCCCTTGCCATGAAACGCGTTGTCCACCCACAAGTCATAGGGTTCATTCCTTTCATAACAGTACGTTACATCAAGGTAGCCAACGACTTTTTCTTCATGAATCGCCACAAAAACCCGAAATCGCTCCTTTGCCTCCATCACCTTTTCGGCTATCCAATAGGTATCCTGATGATGCCTGGCAATATACTGGGCCTCGTATTCCCGGGGTAAGAGCATGATTTCGTTCTGATATTGATTGTCAGCATCCATTTCCTTTTCCCAAGCCATCCATTGCTGTTCTTCCTCGAACCTTGCTTTTTTTCCCTTTAACAGGCTGCAAAACACATCATGCTGAGGATTGATTACAAAATCCAGCTGATACCCCCTGCATTCATCCTCCATATGCGCGAGCATTTCTCTGATGGATGATTCTTCCCTTGACAATCCAATCAGCATCTCGACATACTTTTCAACTGGAAGGATCAGCCAAACAAACAGGCCGCTAACCTTTTCCCCTTCTGTAACAACATAGGCTTTTCGATTGGCCTTCTTTAGGGAATCAAACAAATTGCGATGGTCAAATTCAAAGTGCGGGTCTGCAAAAGCAGCGCTGGCTGAAACATCCTCTATGAATTTTTCATACAAGTCAAACGAGAAAATTTCTTTAATCATGTGCTGCTCCCTTCACCCATGCAAATTGGAATTTGCCTATTTCACCGCATACCGATTCACAGGAAAAGTATAGAAGAACAGCCACAGCAGCGCAAACTGCCGTGACTGATCACTGTCCTATGCTCGCCCGCCTATGGACGGGG
Source organism: uncultured Clostridia bacterium (assembly GCA_945877525.1). Classification (GTDB taxonomy): domain Bacteria; phylum Bacillota; class Clostridia; order Christensenellales; family Aristaeellaceae; genus UBA11524. The sequence continues at coordinate 1,245 of CAMDVP010000149.1, forward strand.
TTGATTTATGCTTCCATGCCCTCAAAGCGGCGGCACCAGGTGTATTTGCTCACCGCGCTCTGCAGGGCATTGGGACAATGGGTGGAAATCAGGTCGCGGATGAAGGGCGGCATCACCCGGTTGTACTACACTTCCAGGATAATCTCCCCATTGTCAAAGGGCGGAACAGTGGGCACATAGGGATTGAACAGGTCAGTGGAGCGCAGCCCCGTGCGCAGCTGCTTGTCAAAGGTAATGCGCACCTCCTCCGCCGGATGGAGGTAAGCCTCCCGCACATAGTCCACCAGCACCACCGGATGGAGCAGGTTCACCGTCATTTCCCGGTACACGTCGCTCAGAAGCCCCGAGCGGGTGGATTCCAGCCCCGTGGGGTCGGCGGCCATCAGCTGCTCGCACAGCCCCCGCGGAATGCTCAGCGACCGCTTCGAGATTAGGCTGCCCACCTTGGTCTTGCACTCCAGCTTGATGACCCGGTCGGTCAGGTTGTAGATGCGGATGCGGTACTTGTCGCGGTTCTGGTCGCCGTCAATCTTGTCGAAGTAGGCGTCGTTGAACACCGTGTCGAAGTACAGGCTGCGGATGTGATACTCATTGTTTTCATCGCCGTTGGGATCGCGCCACAGCACGCGATCCAGCGCGGAGGACAGCAGATGATACTGCATCTCGTTGATGAAGTATTTCTGCTCATGCCGAAGGGGAATGTTGGGCAACGGTATCACCTCCCACTGCTGCTTTGCGGCGAGGCTTACGCGCCCGCCTCAGTCTGGCAGGCCACCAGGGTCGCGTCATGCACGCCCTCAATGTTCAGCATGGAGGCCACCAGATCCTGCTTGTTGTCCAGGCGCACCTCATAGGTCATTTCGGCCCCGGCGCGGGTCACGGTCTTGGAGCGCAGGCGGCGCTGCTTCACTGTGCGGCGCAGCTGCTGGTTGATGTCATACTCCGCTTCCTCGTCATAGTGCAAAACCAGCAGATAGGCGTTGGGGTTGGTGAACTTCACAAAGGTCATCAGGAACAGCACCACCGAGATGCCCAGCACCACCACCAGGGCAATCACATACAATTCGGCGCCCAGCAGAATGCCCATGGTCAGCGCCCAGAACATGTAGGCGGTATCCATGGGGTCCTTCACCGCGGTGCGGAAGCGCACGATGGACAGCGCGCCCACCATGCCCATGGACAGGGCAATGTCGCTCTTGATGCACATAACCACCGGGGTGGTGATAAGGGTGAGCATCACCAGCGTCATGGCGAAGCTGGGGCTGTACAGCACGCCCCGGTAGCACTTCTTGTACACAAAGGCGATGATCACGCCCACCACAAAGCCCATCAGCAGGGCGATGACCATCTTCATGGGGGTCAGGTTGGCAAACTGCTCGGCAAAATACTGGCTCAGTCCGCTGTCGGCCTTGACCAGGTTGCCGACGCTCAGGGTATCCAGAAGCGCAAAGGTCGTCATGGGGAATCCCTCCGTATCGTTTCGCCCGGGGCGAGAATCATGGGTTTATGCTTGTCCATTATACCGCATGCCGCCCTCCGCCGTAAACAGGCAGGCGGCATTTTTCATCATTTTCCTGCACAGATTTATGGAATGAACTCCACCGGCAGCTCCGGCTGGGGGCCGAAGTATTTCAGCATGTCCTCGTTGCTCACCTTCAGCTCGTCCCGCACCATCTCCCACAGATAATGCGGGCGGCCGCGCACAATGTTGCGCAGACGGGACACGCGGCGCTCCCAGTAGCGGTACGCGCCGTCGATGGTGGTGGGCCACTCGGTAATCACCATCTGGTCGTGCTCTTCCGCCCAGCGGGCAAAGTGCAGCTTCATTTCCGGCTCGATTTCCGACAGGCACTGGTCAATCTGGGCGAGCATAACCTCTGTGGTGAAGGTCTGGAAGATGTCGCCCAGCTTCTGCAGGAACTTTTCCCGCCACTCCGGCACGGATAGCACCTTGCGGAAAATGGTGTTGTCAATGTTCTTCTGGCCCATGCCTTTTTGCTTGGTGTAGCTGTAAGGGCTGTTGAACTTGTAGCTGAACAGGGCATAGTCCAGGTCGTAGATAATCCATTTCCACTTGGAGCCTTCCTGGTGCAGGCGGTAGTATCGGGTATTGCCGATGTCCGAGTTGCCGAAGAACATCTCCAGCGCCATGTATTCAAGGTGATTGTCGATGTCGATGTTGTCCTCGATGTACTGGCGGTCGGCCTCGTTGGTGGCGGGGTTGCCCTCCTTGATTTTGGCCAGCATAGCCTTGTACGCCTTGTTGGAGCCCCACTCGGTGGAGCCATCGCCCCGCAGAATATCCATTTCTCCCGCCTGATCCAGCGGAATGCCCTCATGCTGGGCCACGAAGAAGCGGTCAACACGTTCGCGCAGATTGTAGTGGCCCCAGTACACGCCGTTCAGGTACACCGCCACGGGCCGCCAGGCCTGGTGAATCACCTGGGTGCCGTACAAATCCATCAGCCGGGACTGCACGCCGTCCACCATGCGGGTCCATACACCGTCGTTGCCGCAGTTGCGCAGCACAAAGGACTTGTACTCCGTATAGGGCCTGTCCTCAAACAGCTGGGCCTCGAAGGTTTTCGCTCCGTAGAGGGACTTGGCCCGGAACTTCATGGACTTTTGCGGCAGGTCAAGGCTGAAGTCGCCCGCCAGCTCAAACTGGGTGCCCTGGCTGAGCAGCTGCGTGCCGTCCTCCAGGTACATTTCCACATAGCCCTCGCGCCCGATCTTGCCATATTTACGGTAGATCGTATTCTTGAAGGGCAGCACGGCAGCCTCCTTCACCACGTTGTCGCCGGTGACCAGCAGGCCGGTTTCCTTGTTCCACAACACGTCCGGGTCGCAGCTCACCGACACGATGGGCATGCTGTGGTAGGTGTTGATGAAATAGCTGCCGGTGATGATTTCGCTGGGCTGCAGGCTGCCGTCGTCGGCGTAGGCCCGGGCCCGCAGCACCACAGAGGTGCCGTTCAGCTCCAGGGTTTCGCCATGGTAGGGCGTAGCGGACTGGGTGGGGATGGTGCCGTCGGTGGTGTAGTACACCGTAGCGCCTTCAGGCACATTGAAACCAGTGCGCACCGTGGTGTAATACAGCCCCGGCGCGGTCACGAAGGACGGCGCCTCCGTGTAGCCCCGGAAGCCTGTGCCGTTGGCCGCCATGGGCGTGGGCGAGTCATAATAAAAAAAGCCCGACAGCCCGATGGTGCGGCCATAGGACACGTTGGTACGCATTTCCGGCAGGTTCATTTTGTCAATCACCCTGCCCTCGGGCGTGGCAAGGCAGACGGTTTCGCTTTCGGTGCGGGAGAGCTTGAAGCTGGTGTGCAGCTGAGCCGTGGTGGACAGCTCGGTCTTTCCATCGCAGAGGATGACCTTGTATTCCCCGGGGGCAATATAGCTGCCCTCGGGGAACTGCCACTTCCGGCCGCGGCCCAGGTTGTCCGAAAGGCCGTAGCCGGACAAATCCACCGTGGTCTGGGAGGAATTGTAGATTTCAATCCAGTCCGTGAAGCCGTCGTCCTGATATACCAGGGTAGAATCGTTGGAGGCCATGACCTCGGTGATATACACGCCGGTCTTGTTCAGGGCGCGAAGGTTGTAGTCCATCTGCGCCTCGCCGCTCTCGTCGTTGGGCAGGCCGGGGGTCGCCATCTTCCGCACGGAGAAGGAGCCGTCCCCGCCCCGGGCATAGGAGCAGTCCTCGGGCAGATTGTCCACAATCACGCGATCCACCAGACGGCCATGATTGTCAGCCAGCACGATGGTGTCATGCTCGGCGCTGATTTTGAAATTGGTATGGGGCACGCTGGAGGCGCTTTCCGCCCGATCCTTCCCGGAGCAGAACACCACATAGTATCCGTGGGGCGCCACCACCGCGCCCTGGGGAAAGCGCCACTTGAGGGGCTTGTTTTCCTTGTTGCTCAGGGCGTAATTGTCCAGGCTGATGGTGCGGTCGGTGGTGTTGTACAGCTCAATCCAGTCGCACAGCTCGCCATCCTCGTCGGTCAGGCCGGTGATGGGGTCGGCCATGATCTCGTTGATGATCAGCGCGCCGTCGGCCACCATGCTTTCCGTGATGTACGCCTGATGCCCCGCCTCGGTGTTTTCATACCCGGGGCTGTACAGGGTGGTGGCAGTGAAGCTGCCGTCCACCAGGGCCCAGCTTTCATCCCCGCCCATGATGGGGCAGGTGGCCTGGTCGATCAAGTAGGCGTTGGGGTCGAACAGGTACACCGTCTCTCCAACGGAGGACAGCTTGAACTTGGCATGATAGGGCCTGCCGGGCTCGGCGGCGTTGGTATCCGAGCAAAACACCACCACCCGTTCATCCGGCTGGAGGGTTATGTCGGGGAACAGGAACCGGATGGAATCGTTCCGGTCGCTCAGACCCACGTTTTTCAGGCTGATGGGCGCGTCCGTGCTGTTCCACACCTCCACCCAGTCGCTGTAGTCGCCGTTCTCGTCGGGCACGGCGGTCTGGTTGGAGGGCATCATTTCGCTGATGACCAGGCCCTGATAGGCAGCGCTTACGCCGGTTGCCGCGCCCTCCACATGGCCGTCTGCGGTGCCGGTGGTGTAGGTTGCCCGGGAAACGGGATCCTTGGGGCTCACCAGCACAATCAGCGCCACCAGCGCGACAAAGACAATCAGCGCCATTACAACGCCGATCCGGCTCTTCTTTCTCTTCCGGCCCCTTGATGGCTCGGGCGGGGTGCCGCGCTGGCTTGTCCGCCTGCCTGTGCGCCGGACGGGAGGCATCTGCTCCATGTGCCGATCCTTCCTTTCATCGTCTATCCGTCACGGGCATGATGCCCGCCTGTGTCATTCATAGAACGGTGCAGGGCCGTTCTTCCCTGCATTGTATCACATTTTCCCTGTGGATGCAACCGCAGCCCGCTCAGGTGAACAGCGCACGGATATCCTTTTCCGTCAGGGCAGTCACCAGCTCCTCTCCGGGGGTAATCAGCTGGTCGAACAGCGCCTTCTTGCGCTGGCCCAGGGCCACCACCTGCTCCTCGATGGAGTCGTGGGTCACCAGACGCACCACCTCCACCTTGCGGGTTTGGCCAATGCGGTGGGCTCGGTCGGTGGCCTGATCCTCCGCTGCGGGGTTCCACCAGGGATCGTAGTGAATCACCATGTCCGCGCCGGTCAGGTTAAGGCCCGTCCCCCCTGCCTTGAGAGAAATCAGAAACACCTGTCCCTGCCCGCCGTTGAACTGCTCGGTCATTTCCAGCCGCCTGGCAGGGGGCGTTTCGCCGTCCAGATACATGGTAGCATAGCCCTCCGACTCCAGCTGCCGGCGCAGGATTTTCAGCATGGAGGTGAACTGCGAGAACAAAAGCACCCGCCGCCCCGCCGCCACCGCCCCGGGAAGGATTTCCAGCAGCAGCTCCAGCTTGCCCGACGAGCCGCTGTAATCGCTGAGCACCAGCGCCGGATGGCAGCAGATCTGCCGCAGCTCGGTGATGGCGGCCAGCACCTCGGTTCGGCCGCGTCCCAGCCCCTTCTCCGCCATCACATGATCCACCCGATCCTTCAGGCGAATCATGGCCGCGCGGTATACCTTCTGCTGCTCGAGGGTCATCTGAGCGGTAAGGGTTTCCTCCAGTTTGTCGGGCAGCTCGGTCAGCACATCCTTTTTCAGGCGGCGCATGAGAAAGGGGCGGATTTTCCGCCGCAGATCATCGGCATTGTCCCCGTCCTGATAGCGGCGCAGGAAGGCATTGTAGCTGCCCAGGTACCCCGGCAGCACAAAGTCGAAGATGCTCCACAATTCGCTCGTGCCGTTTTCCATAGGCGTACCGGTGAGGGCGAAACGCGTCTGCGCCCGCAGCTGCTTCACCGCCACCGCGCCCACGCTGCCTGCGTTTTTGATATGCTGTGCCTCGTCCAGGATCACAAAGCGGAAGGCCATGTCCGTCATCAGTTCGATATCCCTGCGGATGAGCGGATAGGAGGTGATCAGCACATCCACGTCCTTCGCGTCCTTCACATGCTGAATCTGACTGGCCCGCTGGGGTCCGGAGCCTGACAGCACCATCACGCTCAGCTCCGGGGCGAAGCGGTTGATTTCGCTCAGCCAGTTGTAGGTCAGCGAGGTTGGCGCCACTACCAGCGACGCCTGCCCCGGCATGCGGGTGGTTTTCAGCAGGGCAATGACCTGCACGGT
>CAMDVP010000150.1 GCA_945877525.1 uncultured Clostridia bacterium
GACCCTTCAGGCCGCTTAATTCTAAAAATGTCTAACTTTTGGGGTTCACTTCACCTCCTCTTGCAGCCGGTGAATTGCTCATTGTGCAGCGGGCTCCTCCGCCTCGGGGGTGTCCTCCGGCGCGCCCACATACTTGGTGGTGGTGAATTCCACCAGCACCTGCCGATCCTCCCGGATGTTGCGGCTGTAGCCCTCGTCCGTCCGATAGCCGGTGATGCGCATGGTTACCCGGGCAATTTCCTCCTCCGGCTGAACAAAGTCCTCAAAGGTGAATTTGCCATGCTCCGTGTTGTCACCCTCGCAGAGGGTGAAGCGGTAGGAGCCGTTGAAGGCGTTGCCGCCGTTCTCGCTGCAGACAATGGGCTCATCCTGGGCGTTGAAGCACTCAATGGTGTAATAGAAGCGGGTGATGTTCATGTTGCTCTCGTTGTTCACCACAATCTTAATCAGATTGTTCTGCAGATACAGGTCGGTGATCTTGAGCGCCTTGTCGTAGTTACCCACCTTGACCGTGGCGGTGGTGATAAAGCCGCCGTCCTCCGTCACGCCGGTGATGGTGGTGGTGCCCCACTGGTGGCCGGTGATGGTGGGCCGGTTGCGGCTGCCCTTGACCGTGGCGATGCGCTCGTCGGCGCTGTACCAGGTCATGCGGTTGTTGCTGGCATCGGAGGGCTCCAGTTCCGCAGTGGCGGTGATGGATTCATCCACACCCACCGAAAGGGTGTCGTTCTTCATGTGAACGCCCTCCACGGGCTGCAGCACATTGACCAGAATGCGGGCCTTCTTGCCGCTGCCGTCCTCTGCCGTGACGGTGATGTAGCATTCGCCGCGCTTATGGGCGGTGATCAGGCCGCCCGCGTCCACCGTGGCAATGTTCTCCTTGTTGGTGGAGAAGCTCACATCGGTCACCGTGGCGTTGGCGGGGGAAATCTCCCAGTACACCTGCAGGGTGGAGCCTACGTTCACACTGACTTCCTTCTGGGTGAAGGCAATGCGGGTTACCGGCTGGCGCACCTCCACCGAGGCCGAGGCGGCAATCTGCGGAAAGTCCTGGCAGGCGGCGGTGATGGTGCAGTGTCCGGGCGCTACGGGGGTTATCCGGCCGGACTGGTTCACCGTGGCCACCGAGGTGTCGGAGGACGACCACACCACTTTTTTATTGTTGGTCTTCTCCGGCAGCACGGAGGCGCGCAGGGTTTTGTAGGAGCCCACGCTGACCACAATGCTGCTCTCGCTCAGGGTGACGGACTGGGGCTGCTGGAGCACCTGCACGCTGAAGGTGGCATATTTGCCCGAGCCGTCCTTCGCCGTGGCGCGGATGGTGGCGGTGCCCTTGTCGATGCCGGTGACCACGCCGTTTTCATCCACTGTGGCCACCCTTTCGTTGGCGCTTGTCCAGGTCAGGGCCTGGATGGTGGCGTTGTCGGGGGTAAAGGCTGCGGACAGAACCAGGGAGCCGCCCACATAGGCGGTCTTTCCCGGGGCGGAGAGCTTGAGCCGGGTCACGGGCTGCACAACCAGGACGCGGTAGGCGACGGATACCTCCGGGTTCAGCTCGCTGGCAACGGTAATGTCGCACTGGCCCGCCTTTTGGGGCTTGAGGGTGGAGCCGGTGACCTTCACCACGCTACTGTCGGAAGAGGTCACGGTGAACTTGCGGTTGGAGGCGTCGGTGGGCTCGCATACGGCCTGCAGGGCCTGATTCGTGCCCAACCGCAGCACCAGCACCCGCACGGGCTCGGCGCCTTCCTCTGCGGGAAGCAGGTGCGCCACCTCACTGTCGGTGGACTGGAACACCGTCAGCTTGGTTTCCGTGACGGAGATGCTTTCCACCTTCCGCAGCACCTTCAGGGCGATGGTGGCCTTATAGGTGCGCTTCTCGGTTTTCACCGTGGCGGTGATGGTCACGCTGCCCTTGCTCAGGCCGGTGACCAGTCCGCTGTCGTCCACCGTGGCCACCTTGGCGGAGGAAGAGGTATAGCTCACCGTGCCCGCGGTGGGATCGCCCGCAAGGAGCAGGGAAGGCCTGAGGGTATCGCCCTCAAAGAGGGTGGTAACGGTTTTATCAAACGCGCATTTGTTGTCCTCGGCTTGGGCGGGCAGGGCGAGGCACAGCATGGCCAGGATCAGGAAGAGAAACAAAACAGAGCGCTTTTTCATGTTTACCTCCAGTGCGCCGGAATGGGAATGCCGCTTTGCATCTATATGACGAAGAAGTGCTGCCATTTCTTCCAGCCATTAGTATATACCATACGGAAGATTTTTCAAAGAGGGCGCGGCGATCTTTTTGCCATTTTGTATCGGGCCGTGGGGCCGCATTGTGTTCGGAGCCCAAAAGTGGTATAGTATGTATGGCGGCGCAGGGAATTCCGCGCCGAACCGGATGAAAGAGGGCCTTTGCATGATTGCCGAAATTCTCTGTGTGGGCACCGAGCTGTTGATGGGACAGGTGCTCAATACCAACGCGCAGTTTTTATCCCGCAGGCTCAGCGCCATGGGAATCAGCCAATATCATCAGACTGTGGTGGGGGATAACGACCAGCGCCTGGAGGAGGCCTACCGCCTGGCGCTGTCCCGGGCGGACGTGGTGATTACCTCCGGGGGTCTGGGCCCCACGGTGGATGATGTGACCAAGCGCGTGGCGGCCCGGGTGGCGGGCAAGGAGCTGGTGCTGCATCCCGAGGCCGAGGCCATGGTGCGCGAGCGCTTCCGCCAGTATCACCGGGAGATGACGCCCAACAACCTCAGCCAGGCCATGTTCACGGAGGATTCCATCATCCTGCTGAACCATCACGGCACGGCGCCGGGGGCTATCGTGCCCATGGGCGGGGGCAAGGAGGTTATTCATCTGCCCGGCCCGCCCTTTGAGCTTGAACCCATGTGGCTGGAGCAGGCGGAGCCCTACCTGCAGCGCCGTTCCGGCCGCGCGCTGGTCAGCCGGTATGTCCGCGTGTTCGGCATGGGCGAGGCGGAGGTGGATCAGCGCCTTAACGACCTGGAGATGGGCGGCAATCCCAGCCTGAGCCCATACTGCTCCCTGGGCGAGGTGCAGCTGCGGGCCACCGCCTGTGCCGATACCCCGGAGGAGGCCCTGCGTATGCTGGAGCCCCTCATCGCCCGGGTGAAGGAGCGCCTTGGGGATGTGGTGTACGCCGTGGAGGACACGGAGCAGGGCTCACTGGCCCGGTGCGCCGTGGAGGCCCTGAGCCGCCGGGGCTGGACCGCCGCTGCGGCGGAAAGCCTCACCGGGGGCATGATTGCCTCCGCTCTGGTGGATGTGCCCGGCGCGTCCCGGGTGCTCAAGGGGGCCATGGTGACTTATCAGGAGGAAGCCAAGACCCTGCTGGCAGGCGTGCCCGAGGAGATGATCAGGGACCATGGCGTGGTCAGCGAGCCCGTGGCGCGGGCCATGGCCGAAGGGGCGCGGGCGCGGCTGGACACGGACATTGCCGTCAGCGCCACGGGCCTGGCAGGCCCCGACGGCGGCACGGAAGAAACGCCTGTGGGTACGGTGTTCATCGGCGTGGCCACCCGGGAGAAAACGCGGGTGATTCCCCTGCGCCTGGCAGGCAGCCGCATGCGCATCCGCACCTTGGCCATGAAGCACGCCCTCCATGCCCTGTGGGAAGAAGCAACACGGGAGGACAATCACGAATGAGAACGCTGTATGTGAACGGCTGGGTGTTTACCGGCACGGAGACGTTGCAGAGCGCCTTTGCAGTGGAGGACGGGCGGTTTCTTTCGGTGGGCAGCGATGAGCAGGTGCTGGCCCTGCGCCGGGAGGGCGATGGGGTGACTGATCTGGGAGGGCGCTTTGTCTGCCCGGGGTTTATCGATTCCCACATGCATCTGCTGCACCTGGGCTCTGCCATGACCCAGTGCGACCTGAGCGGCGCCGCTTCCCTGGCGGAGGTGCAGACGCGCCTGCGGGACTTTATTGACCGTGCCGGTTTGACTTCGGGGCAGTGGGTGGTGGGGCATGGGTTCAACCAGGATCTGTTTCCCGACCACCGCATGCCCGACCGGCATGACCTGGATGCGGTGTCCGCAGAGCATCCCATCTGCGCGGTGCGCTGCTGCGGCCACGCGCTGGTTGCCAGCACCGAAGCCCTGCGCCGGATGGGGGTGACGGGCGACACCCCCCAGCCCGAGGGCGGGCGCATTGCCCTGGACGCGGCGGGTCAGCCCACGGGCGTTCTGGAGGACACGGCCATGAGCCTGGCCTATGCCTGCCTGCCCAGCCCCGGGCGGGAGGAAATCAAGGCCATGCTCCGCGCCGCCTGCCGCGCCATGAACGCGGTGGGCGTGACAGGCTGCCATTCCGATGACCTGTGCAATTTCGAGGGCGTGGACTTTGATGAGGTCATCGCTGCCTACCGGGAGCTGGCCGACGCGGGGGAACTGACCGTGCGGGTGTACGAGCAGAGCCAGTTGCCCACGCCGGAGCGCCTGCGGGACTTTTTTGCCCGGGGCTACCACACCGGCTGGGGGGACGAATGCTTCCGCATCGGCCCGCTGAAGCTGGTGGGCGACGGTTCTCTGGGGGCGCGCACGGCCTTCCTGCGGGATGGCTATGCCGACGCGCCGGAGCAGAAGGGCCTGGCCCTGTTCACGCAGGCGCAGCTGGACGAGATGCTCCTGTTGGCCCGGGCGCATGGCATGCAGGTGGCGGTGCATGCGATTGGCGATGCCTTCCTGGACAGACTGCTCAGTGCCTATGAGAAGGCTTTTGCGGCGTATCCCTGCAAGGATCACCGCTGCGGCGTGGTGCATGTGCAGCTTACCCGGCCGGATCAGCTGCGGCGCATGGCGGAGCTTTCCCTGCATGCCTATGTGCAGACGGTGTTCCTGGACTATGATATTCATATCGTGGAGCGGCGCGCCGGCAAGGCCCTGGCCGATACCAGCTATGCTTTCCATACCCTGAAGGAGCTGGGCCTGCATGTGTCCAACGGCACCGACTGCCCGGTGGAGGCGCCCGCGCCCCTGCGGGGCCTGCAATGCGCCGTGACCCGCCGCACCCTGGACGGCCTTGGCCCCTATCGTCCCGCAGAGGCCATGACCGTCTGCGAGGCGCTGAACTCCTACACGGCCGAGAGTGCCCACGCCTCCTTTGAGGAAAACGTGAAGGGGCGGATTGCGCCCGGATTGCTGGCAGATTTCACCGTGCTGGACAAAAGCCCCTTCGATGTGCCTGCGGAGGAAATCAGCTGCCTGACGGTGGAACAGACCTTCCTTGGCGGCAAACAGGTTTATCAACGGATGTAACGCAAAGGAAACCGCGGCGGCTTTAATAAAAAGAAGGAACGCTGTTTGTGGACGGCAAAGCCGCCGTATACGAAGGATGCCGGAGGAACTATGGTTCCACCGGCATCCTTCAAGTTGATTGTGCCGCCCTTAGCGGATTTCCGGAGTGCCGGGGCGCACCGCATCCTGACCGAAGCGGCTGCGCAGGCGATCTACCGCGGCCTCCAGCCGGGCCTGGCGGGGATCGTCCGGGGCGCGATCCTCCAGGAAGGACAGCTGCATGGGCGTGTGATCCTCAGCAGATACCAGGCTTCCCGCCGTCACCGTCATCAGGCGGACGGGAGCGTTTTCCGGCCAGCACTGGGCCAGCAGCGCGCAGCTTTCCTGATACAGCTGCTTTGTCAGGCTGGTGGGGTAAGGCAGGGTTTTCTGCCGGGAAATCACCTTCAGGCTGGGATCCTTGATCTGCAGCGTCACGGTGCGGCACTTCACTCCGTGGGCACGGAGCCGCGCACCCACGCTGTCGCACAGGGGCATCAGCCCGGCCCGGCAGGCTTCCCGGCCCACCAGGTCGTGGGGAAAGGTCATGCCGTTGCCCACGCTTTTCACGGGGTCGGTTTCGCCAAAGCGCCGCACAGGGCTGTCGTCCAGGCCGTTGGCCATGCGCCACAGGCCCTCGCCCTGCTTGCCCTGCCACCCTGTCAGGGCGGATACCTCGCACCGGGCCAGCGCTCCGATGGTGGTGACGCCGTGGCGCTCCAGCACCTCCCGGGCCGCACGGCCCACAAACAGCAATTCCCCCACCGGCAGGGGATAGAGCAGCTGCGACACGTTTTCCCGGGTGATCACCGTGGTTGCGTCGGGCTTTTTGTAGTCGCTGCCCATCTTCGCCCAGGTCTTGTTGTCGCTGACCCCCACGGAGATGGTGATGCCCAGCTCCTCCCGCACCCTGCGGCGCAGCATGTCCGCGATGGCGGGGCCCTCACCGAACAGCATCCGGGAGGCGGTTACATCCAGCCAGCTTTCATCAATGGAGAAAGCCTCCACCTGGTCGGTCACATCCAGGTAGATAGCGTTGACCCGGCGGTTCATGTCGCTGTATTTCTCGTGGTGGGGCGGCAGGAGAATCAGCCCGGGGCATTTCTGCCGGGCCTGCCAGATGGTTTCGGCGGTCTGCACACCGTAGGCCTTGGCCGCCATGTTCTTGGCCAGAATGATGCCGTGCCGGCCCTCCGGGTCCCCCGCCACGGCCACGGGTTTGCTTTTCAGCTCGGGGTGATCCAGCAGCTCCACGGATGCAAAGTAGTTGTTGCAGTCGCAGTGGAGAATCACCCGCTCAGGCGCGGTCATCGTCGTCCTCATTTTCCGAGAAGCTGCTTGCCAGCGCATCGGGCTGGAAGCGCGGGTCGAAGGCCAGGGCGCTCAGGGCTTCCCGGGACACAACGGTGTTGGTGCCCAGGCAGTCGTTGCAGCGATAGCCGCAGTCGGGGCACACGCACCCCAGGTGGTCGCTTTCGGCCTGAATCATATAGGTTCCGCATTCCTTGCAGCTGCACCGCATCACAGGAACATCCTTTCGCATTTGGGTTGCTTCCATTATAGCATGTCCTTTGGAATTTGCAAGGGGAAGAAGCGTTCACTCCCCCTTGACAATGCAGGCGTGTCATGTACAATAGAAGGGCTACGGAAATCGGAGGAAGAATCCATGCTGAAGAAATTTGTTGGAGACAAAAGGTTTTATCGAATGGTGCTGACCCTGGTGGTGCCCATCGTGATCCAGCAGGGCATCACCAACCTGGTGAATCTCCTGGACAACGTGATGGTGGGCGGCCTGGGTACCGAGTCCATCAGCGCGGTGGCCATTGTCAATCAGATTCTGATGGTGTTCAACATGTCCATCTTCGGCGGGCTGAGCGGCGCGTCCATCTTTGGCGCGCAGTTTTTCGGCAAGGGCGACCAGAACGGCATGCGGCACACCTTCCGGGTCAAGCTGTATTTCGGCGTGCTGACCACACTCCTGGCGGTGGTGCTGCTGGTGGTGCGGGGCGAAGGCTTTATCGACCTGTTCCTGCGGGGCGAGAGCGACGGCGGCGACGTGGCACTGACCCTTGCGGAGGGCATGCGTTATCTGCAGGTGATGCTATGGGGGCTGGTTCCCTTCA
>CAMDVP010000151.1 GCA_945877525.1 uncultured Clostridia bacterium
GTGTTCCAGTCCCTGGGTACCCGTCTGGCCATCCGCTGCGACAAGCGTCTGAAGCATTGAGGAGGGCAGACACATGACCATCCGCCTCTTCCGCGATGGGGATGCGGAGGCTGTTTCCGCGCTGATTGCCCGCACCCTGCGGGAAAGCAATATCCGCGACTATCCGCCCGAACACATTGAGCGGGAGGTGCAGGCGCTTGGCGCTGCGGAAATCCGCAAACGCACCGGGTGGATGCACTTCTATGTGGCGGAGGAGGGCGGCAGTCCTGTGGGCTGCGGCGCCATTGGTCCTTATTGGGGGAGCGAAACGGAGAGCAGCCTGTTCACCATCTTCGTGCTGCCGGAGCATCAGGGTCGGGGTATCGGCCGGGCCATCATCCGCACCCTGGAGGAGGACGAATTCTTCCTGCGGGCGCGTCGGGTGGAGATTCCCGCCAGCATCACCGGTACGCCGTTCTATTTGAAAATGGGCTATACCTTCAAGCCGGGGGTGCCCCATCCCGATGGAGAGGGGTTGAACCGGCTGGAAAAATACCGATGAACCATCATGGCCGCCGTGGGAAACTGCTCCCGCGGCGGCTATACTTATTCGGGCAAGTCCAGTTTATCGTCAAAGAGATGGTGTTCGATATAGTCTGCCTGCTGGTTGCGGAGCATGACCACCAGCCCCATGGTCAGCAGGGCTCCGGCCACGCTCAAGCGGCTGTCATCCAGCAGCAACGCGGCCACCTGCACCGCTGCCATGGCGGCAAAGGTCGCAAGCATCGTCCACCGGTGATCGCGCAGCCACTTCCGATGCCAGAAGGTTTGCCTTTCCTGAAACAGGAAGGGCGATTCCCGCATGACCCGCGCGATGGTTTCATCAGCACGGGCGCTCTGCTCCTCGGGCAGGATGCGTTCGCCCTGCAGCAGCTCGTTAATTGTCAGCCCGTACAGGCAACTCAGCTGCTGGAGCATTTCCACCGGCGGCAGATAGGTGCCGGTTTCCCAGCGGGAGATGGTTTTGCCGGTGGTACCAAGCTGCTGGGCCAGCTGCTCCTGGGTCATCCCGCGCTCCCTGCGCAGGGAGGATAAAAACCGTCCGATTGCCTGCATATCCATGGTTAAGCCTCCTTTTGACGCCACCAGCATACCAAAGTCGTGCGGGGTTGTACAGGACATAAACAGCGAATACGGCGGAAAATGGCGTGTCTGGGTGACGAATGCACGTTTCCCGGCGCATTGCCCGTCGTGGCAGAGAAAAGCGCGCCGCCTATTAACAGAAAGCAGCGCGCTCCTTGCCCCGCATTAGCCCTCCCTGAGCCATGCTTCCCATACCTCCGGCTGATAGCCCACGGTCACCTTGGCCCCATTGCGCACAATGGGCGATTTCAGCAGCCAGGGCGATTCCAGAATGGCGGGCAGGAGCAAACTGTCCTGGTTGTAGTAGCAGGCAGGATGCTCCTTCACCCGCTTGTCCTCCCGGTCGATGAGGGCCTGCAGGCCGCCGGCGCGGGCCATGGCCTGCACCTCACGCTCGCCCAGGCGGTGCTTTTTCAAATCCATCGTCTGCACAGCAATACGCCGCTCCTTGAAGAAACGCTCGGCCTTCTGCACATCGAAATTCTTTTTGCTCACATACAGCTGGATGTTCATGTCCTGCGCCTCCTCACATCGTCGCCCGAAAACTGCACCAGCGTGCATTGCCGGGGATCCAGCAGGCGGGAGGCGATGCGTTCGGTATAGCGCTCCCGCAGCTCCTTCACCGTCAGGTTGGTGCTGATGACGGTGCCCCGGCCGTTCACCTGCCGCTCGTTGATGAGATTAAACAGCTGCACGATGGTGATGTTTTCCATTAGCGGCTCGCTGCCCAGGTCGTCCAGCAGCAGCACGTCGGATGCCATCAGATTGTCCAGTTCATTGCTCTGCCCGGAAAAATACGCCTTGCGCGCCACGTCCAGAAAGCGGTAGGCGCTCATCATCAGCACATTCAGGCCCCTGTCCAGCAGGCGCTTGGCCATGGCGTGCATCAGGTAGGTTTTGCCAAGGCCGCTCTGGCCCATCAGCAGCATGTCGCTGGTATCGGCGGCGGGGTAGCGATCTGCCCACTCGCGGCACTGGCGGCAGATCATGTCCATTTCCTGCCGCTGGGTGAAGGGCTTTCCCTCCACGGGCTTGTCGGGGAACACGCTCAGGTCAAAGCGTTCGAAGGTCTGCTCGGCCTTCTCCCCCAGGCCCACCCGCTGGTATAGCCTCGCATAGAAGGCGCTGCGCAGGCAGTCGCACATATCCCGCACAGGCTCGCCCACATAGCCGGTGTCGCGGCACTTTTTGCAGCGGTAGACCGGCTCCAGATAATCCTGCGCAAAGCCGTTTTGCGCAAGGAGCGAAGCGATGCGCCGGTTCATGACCTCCATGCGCCGGGGCAGATCCTCCGGCTGGGCGTTGCCGTCCAGGATGCCACGCAGGCCTGAGAAAATCAAGTTCTGCCGCTCCTCCAGCAGCCGCCCGATTTCGGGGCAGGCGGCCACGGCCTGGTCGCGGCGGCGCAGATTCTCCTGCTCGTCCCGCATGCGCTGCTGCTCGTATTCCGCCTGCAGCTCTCTGAGAATTTCATTTCGCACCGCCATTCATCTCCTCCCACCGCTTGCGCATCCATTCGGGCATTTCGTCGGTATCCTCGTATTCACGCTGGGTGTACTGCTGTTCCCGCACGGTTTTGCCGGGCTTTTGCACGGGGGTAGCCTGACTTTCCTGCCAGGCGCGCTGTGCCGCAGCAGCCTGGTCGGGGGTGGTTACGCCCTGCTCGCGCATGCGCTCCAGAAGCTTGTCCAGGTAGGGCATGGGCTTGTCAGCCCCGGCGGCGTAGGCGGCGCAGGCGATCACCAGTTCCCGGGAGAGCCCCCAGCCTTCCAGCCACTTCTGCGCCAAGGCGCGGTCGGCGGCGGAGGAGCGCGATGGCTTGCCCCAAAGGGCCTTCAGCTCCTTGACAAAGTCGACATACAGCCCCACCTGGCTCATATAGGCGCGGATCTGTTCCGCCGTTTCCAGGTTTTTCTTTTTCCATGCCTTGAGCATCTGCAGCACATCGGCAAACTGACAGCCCTGTTTGGCGCATTCCTGCCCGGCCAGGAGGATGATGTCATCGTTATACAATTCGCGCATGCTGGCGTATTCCGCAAGCGTCGATGGATTGACGGTCACGCCGGGCAGGTTCAGCGCTCGCAGCAGCGCCCGCAGGGGAGCCTCCGCGTCGTTGCGCTGCTTTTGCGCACGGGTCACCTGGCGGGCGGAAATGGCGCTCAGCCCCATCTCTTCCTTCTTGCTTTTCAGAATGCTGTCCAGGTATTTGAAGGAGGGCTGCTTGCCGTTGGTAGTGTCGGCGCAGGCGGCGATGACGGCCTCGGGGGTGAAGCCCCATTCGGCAGTCCACTTGCGGTACAGGGCCATTTCTGCCTGGGTGGGGTCGCGGAACAGGCTGAATTCCCGCAGCACAGCCCGGCTGCCCTCCAGCACGCGCTTTTCCCGGCCCAGCACCAGTTCCGCGTCCTCGGGGGTGCGGACGCCGGCCTCGCAAAGCTCCACCGCCAGCTTTTCCGCCGCGGCCATGGAAAACTTCTTGCCCTTCTGGGTGATCATGTGCCGCAGCAGCGTCAGCACCACCTCCTGGGGCAGCCCCATTTGCTCTACCCACTCGTAGCACTGGCTCAGTTCCTTTCCGTGCAGACGGCGGTCGTTGCCGAAAAGCCCGTACACCGCTTCGGCAAAGAATTCATAGGCGTCGTCTGCGGCCTCGGCGCCGCCCAACAGGCTTTGCCGGCTGACGCTGATATAACGAAAAGAAGGGGGATTGTCACTGACCCGGCGCACCAGCCCCTTGCGCTCCCAGTAGCGGTAGGCGGCCAGCACATCCTCGCCGGACATGTTCAGCTCGCGGCCCAGCTGCTCCACCGATGCGTCCGCCTGGGGATGATGGCACTGCATCAGCCCGTACAGATAGACCTTGACATAATCCCCCCTGGCCATGGGCATATACTCCAGCAGAAACTGATTGGCCACCGGGGTCACGTCGAACATCGCATATTGCTCGTCAAAACCGAACAGCGCCATGGGCCCTCCTCCTCTCCTGTGGAGTTATTATAGCATAAGCCGGGACGAAAGGAAACCGCTGTTTTCAACTTCCGCGACCTGTAACCCTTTTGTAAACTTCCGCCCCCGCGCCTTGACAGATGGCGAAAGGTGGTGGATAATGCTTCCAACCGGGAGGTGAAGCGCCATGGAACTGTTTCGCGAAGCCACGGCCCAGGACGCGGGGCTGATCAGCCATATTTATGCTACCAGCTGGCGCAGGGCCTATCGCGGGCTGATTGCCCAGCATTATCTTGACCGCCTGCCGGAGGACTACTGGGTGCCCTCCATCCGTACCTGGCTGGAAAGCGGCCGCATGGAGGGCCTGCTGGTGTATGACGGCAGGCAGCCCGTGGGCTGCGCCATCTATGGCCGCGGACGGGACGAGGATCACGGCAGCTGGGGCGAAATCGTATCAATCTATCTACTGCCGGAGTTTACCCGCCGGGGCCTCGGCAGCGCGCTGCTGGAGGAGTGTCTGCGCCGCCTGCGGGATGAGGGCTATACCCGCTTCTACCTGTGGGCCATCGACGGCAATGCCCCTGCGGATGCTTTCTACCGCAGGCACGGCTTCCATGTGACGGGCGATCATGTTGCCTACGCCATCGGCGGACAGAACGTGCGCGATCTGCGCTATGTCCGGGTGGAGGATCAGACCTGACGGCAGGCCGGCGCGCCGGGCCTTGTACTTGCAAACCCGCTTCGTTCCTGCTATCATGGATCTGTCGGGAAAGAAGCTGCGGGCTGTGCCTTGTCGCCCGTGAATGGAGTGATCGGATATGTTTTTCTTTTTGCCCATGCCCATGACCCGTATCCTTCTGCTGTATGTGCTGGCCGCCGTGGTTCCTGCGCTGTTCCTGATGCGCTATATTTACCGGCATGATACCATCGAAAAGGAGCCCGCATCGCTGCTGGGCTCGCTGGTGCTGTGCGGCGTGGGCGCGGCGCTGGTGGCGTCTGTTGTGGAGCGGGTGGGAGAATGGATTCTGAACAGCGCCCTGTCCCAGAGCAGCCCGTACTATCTGCTGGTGCTGGCCTTTGTGGTGGTGGGCGCGGTGGAGGAAGGCGCAAAGCTGTTCTTCCTGAAAATGCGCACCTGGAAGGATTGGAACTTTACGCACCTGTTTGACGGCGTGGTGTATTCGGCGTTTGTATCCCTGGGCTTTGCCGCCTATGAGAATATCCGCTATGTTTTTTCCTACGGGCTGTCCGTGGCCCTGCCCCGGGCGCTGTTTGCCATTCCGGGGCACCTGGGCTTCTCGGTGTTCATGGGCGTGTTTTATGGCCGGGCAAAGCTGTGCGAAAACCGGGGCGATCCGGCAGGCAGGAACAAGAATCTGGTGTTGGGGTATCTTTTGGCGGTGCTGCTGCACGGCGTTTACGACGCCTGCGCCATGAGCGGCTCCGGACTGGCAACGGTCATCTTCTACGTCTTTGTGGCAGTGATGTATTTCGTGGTGTACCGGATGGTCAAACGCGCGTCGGAAACGGATCGGCCGGTGTATTGACGCGGGACGCGGAGCAGCAGGAGGGAGGAATATGGACGGGCAGGAGCGCTATCGCTTTTTCCAGCACAGGGCATGCGAGTTTTTCCCGTGCCACGAGGGCGTTGAGGAGGAGCAGTTCAGCTGCCTGTTTTGCTATTGTCCGCTGTACGCGCTGGGAAAGAGCTGCGGCGGCGCCTTCCGCTACACGAAGGAGGGCGTGAAGGACTGCAGCGGCTGCGTCTTTCCGCACAGGAGGGACAACTACGATCGGGTGATTGACCGTTTTCAGGATATTGCGGCGTTGGTGCGTCTGGCCGACGGGGAGGCATCCGGCGAAAAAACGATTGACGAAGCAGCCGCAAGGCTCTATAATGGATGCGACAAATGAATAGCCGGTGTATCTGCGCGGCAACGCGCGGGCGGCGCAAAATGCGCCGCTCATGGGAACGCGGATGAAATTTCCGGGCTATCCCAGTAACCGTGAAGCGGACGAAAGCGGATGGAAGCCACTGCGAAAGCGGGAAGGTGCGCAAGTAGGATGAGGCCAAGTCGGGAGACCTGTTTACACCGTGAATCCATCATTCCCCTGGGGGTGGGATATGCTATCTGGCCGACGGTTGCGCCGTGGGTCTGTTTAGTGTTCCTCAGGGAGGAACGCTTTTTTGCGTCCTTCCGCTGATTCATTTGATCCTATGGTATCAGGAGGAAACCAAAATGCTCAGGAAATCCATCTCTCTTGTCCTGACCCTGCTGCTGGCGCTGGGCGCGTCCTTCGCGCTGGCGGAGGGCGCTTCCGTTACCGACATGTATGGAAGGGAAATCACCCTTGACGACCCGGCTACCCGGGTGGTGGCGCTGACCGCCGCCGACTGCGAAATCCTCTGCGCCCTGGGGTGCGCGGACGCGCTGGTGGGCCGCGGCGAGTACTGCGACTATCCCGAAAGCATCCTGTCCGTGCCGGTGGTGCAGTCCGGCGCGGAAACCAATGTGGAGGAAATCCTTGCTCTGGAGCCCCAGGTGGTATTCATGAGCGACATGGCCCAAAGCAAGGAGCAGGTGGAGCAGCTGGAGGAAAACGGGGTCAAGGTGGTTATCAGCTGCGCCCAGGACATCGAGGGCGTGTATACCGCCATCCGCATGATCGGCGCGGTGATGGGCCGGGATGCGGAGGCTGAAGCGATGGTGGCGGATATGCAGTCCGCCTTTGCGGACATCGCCGCTGCCTGCGGGGAGAGCGGCAAAACCGTATACTTTGAGGTGTCACCCCTGCAATGGGGGCTGTGGACGGCGGGCCGCGGAACCTTCATGGATGAGCTGGCAGCCATGTGCGGGCTTGAAAACGCCTTTGCCGATGTGGAGGGCTGGGCCGCCATCAGCGAGGAGCAGGTGCTGGCCCGGGATCCGGACTATATCGTGACCATTTCCATGTACTATGGCGAGGGTCCCACCCCCGTGGAGGAAATCATGGGCCGTGCGGGCTGGGCAGACCTGAAGGCCGTGGCGCAGGGCCATGTGTTCAACGCGGATTCCAACGCCATTTCCCGTCCCGGCCCCCGGCTGAAGGAAGCGGCGCTGGAGCTGTACCAGTTCATCAGCGGTACGGAGGCTGACGAGGCGCCTGCCGCGTAAGATGGATTCAAGGCGGGGACGCGTAATGCTTCCCCGCTCAGCCTGTCAAAAAAGTGGCTGCGGCCACTTTTTTGAGAAGGAGGAACGCCGTCTGAGGACGGCGCAAATCCGCCTGGTCGCTTTGCTCCCGGACGGCGGATTTGTAAGGAA
>CAMDVP010000152.1 GCA_945877525.1 uncultured Clostridia bacterium
CTCCGGCATGCTGGACGCGCTGCGCTCCAATACCAACTACCTCAGCCGCTCCAAGCAGGAATACCTGGTGCTCAGCGGCTCCAACATCATCTACAACGCCAAGCTGGACGACCTGGTGCGCTTCCACATTGATTCCGGCGCGGACATCACCATGATGTACACTAAGGATCCCTCTATGCTGCGGGATGAATACGGCACCTACATTGCCGTGAACGAGGCGGGCGAGGTTGTCGACATGGAGGTTGACCCCACCCATCCCACCCACGAGAATTCCGCCATGGACGTGCTGGTGATGAAGCGTGAGCTGCTGCGCTCTCTGGCCGACCAGGGCGTGGCCCACGGTCAGCACGACATGAACCGCGACGTGCTTGTCCGCGCGGTGGCCGAGGGCAAGCTGCGGGTCAACGCCTATGAGTACACCGGGCCCTGCTGGCGCATGGACTCTGTGCAGAGCTACTTCAAGTTCAACATGGATGTGCTGGACACGGAGAAGCGCCGCGAGCTGTTCCCGGCGAATCTGCCTGTGTACACCAAGGTGCGCGACGAGATGCCCGCCCGCTACGGCGACGATGTAAGTGTGGTGAACTCTCTGGTGGCCGACGGCTGCGTGATTGAAGGCACCGTGGAAAACAGCATCCTGTTCCGCGGCGTGCATATCGCCCCCGGCGCGCATGTGAAGAACTGCATCATCATGCAGGACGGCTATGTGCATTCCGGCGCGTACATCGAGAACTGCATCCTGGACAAGCAGGCTGTCATCAAGCGCAACGCACGCCTCATCGGCCCCGCTGCCTATCCCATCGTCATCGCCAAGAACGTGGTTATCTAAAATTTTACTTGCAAAAGCCGCGCCATTCAGGTATCATAAGGGGTACCGATGGCGCGGCCCTTGTATGAAATGGCTGGATTGGGCGAAAAACGCGCGTTTTGAGCAAGAATCCTTTAGGAGGCTGTTGAGAGTGAAAATCCTTTTTACTGCAAGTGAATGCGTGCCCTTTGTCAAGACCGGCGGGTTGGCCGACGTGGTGGGCGCGCTGGCTCCTGTGCTGGCCAAGGAGGGTCATGATGTTCGTGTGATCCTGCCCCTGTACAGCGCCATTCCTGAAACGTGGACGGAAAAGATGACCCACGTTTGCGACTTTGAGGTGCAGCTGGGCTGGAGAAGGCAGTACTGCGGCATTGAAATGCTCCAGAAGGACGGCGTAACCTGGTATTTCATGGACAACAAGTATTACTTCGGCCGGCCCTACATCTACGGCCTGGGCGGCGATGAGTACGAGCGCTTCGGCTTCTTCTGCCGCGGCGCGCTCAATGCCCTGCCCCTGCTGGACTTCCAGCCCGATGTGATCCATGCCCATGACTGGCAGAGCGGCATGGTACCCGCCCTGCTGAAGATCCAGTACGCCCATCTGCCCTTCTTTGCGAACATCAAGACCATGTTCACCATTCACAACCTGCAGTATCAGGGCATTTTCGGCATCCGCGAGGTGCAGGATGTGCTGGGCCTGGGCGACAGCCTGTGGACTGGCGACAAGCTGGAGTGCTTTGGCTGCGCCAACTTCATGAAGGCCGCTCTGGTCTATGCTGATGTGATCACCACCGTCAGCCCCTCCTATTCCGAGGAAATCCAGACCGCCTACTACGGCGAACGGCTGGACGGCCTGCTCCGCGCCCGCAAGAACAGCGTGTACGGCGTGCTGAACGGCATCGACATGGTGGATTACGATCCTGCTACTGACAAGCGCATCGCCGCCACCTATACCCCCGATGATCTGGCGGGCAAGGCGGCCTGCAAGCGCGACCTGCAGGAGAAGCTGGGTCTCGAGATTCGCCCGGACGTGCCCGTCATCGGCATGGTTGGCCGCCTGAGCAGCCAGAAGGGCCTCGACCTGGTGGACTACATCATCGGCGACCTGCTGAACCATGACGTGCAGCTGGTGGTGCTGGGCATGGGCGAAAGCCGCTATGTGAACCTGTTCAGCTGGGCGGAGGGCGCCTACAAGGGCCGGGTGGCCGCGCGCTTTACCATGGATCATGCCCTGGCCCATCAGATCTACGCGGGCTGCGACATGTTCCTCATGCCCAGCCAGTTTGAGCCCTGCGGTCTGAGCCAGCTGATTGCCCTGCGCTACGGCACAGTGCCGATTGTCCGCGAAACCGGCGGCCTGCGCGACACGGTGCTGTCCTACAACGAGTATACCGATGCCGGCAACGGCTTCTCCTTCTTCAACTATAACGCCCATGACATGCTCCATACCATCGAGCGGGCGGTGGATTACTATCACAACCACAAGGATGTGTGGGCCAAGCTGCAGCATCGCGGCATGACCGGCGATTACAGCTGGACCAACTCGGCCGGCAAGTATCTGGAGATGTACAAGGCGCTGGTGGCCGGCAACGAACAGAAGGAAGTGGCCGCGCCCACCGAGCCCAACCCCGTGGTGGTTGAAGCCCCTGCCGAAGCTGCTGAGCCCGCCGTGGAGGAGGCCCCCAAGGCCAGGAAGCCCCGCGCACCCCGCAAGCCCAAGGCTGAAGTCGAGACGGCCGAAAAGCCCACCCGCAAGCCCCGGGCCAAGAAGGTGAAGGAAGAGGCTCCTGCCGAGGTTCCTGCGGAGGCACCCGCTGAGGTTCCTGCCGAGGCCCCTGCGAAAAAGCGTGGCCGCAAGCCCAAGGCGGCTGTTGAAGCTCCTGTCGATATGCCCGCCGAGGCTCCCGTCAAGAAGCCCCGCACTCCCCGCAAGAAGAAGTTCGAGGAAACCCCTGCAGAGTAATCCAGCGCACTGACTGCGGCGCATTCGTCCAACACGACGGATGCGCCGTTTTTATTGGATGATTTTTGCATATCTGCCGTTGACGAACGGAGGCTAAGACGGTATAATCACAACAAAAAATGTTGCCTTTTTATGCCGAAAAAAGTTGCACATTTACTATCTGTCAGCAGGAATCATCAAAACAGTTGTCGAATCGGTAATCGGAATGATAAATTCCTAACGATAATTTTTCGACAATCTGACGCGGGAGGAGAAAATCGTGCCCAAGTTCGACACAAACGTTCAGGAGCTGAAGTACAAGGTGCTTCGTGAAGTAGCCCGCCTGGCCAGGGAAGACAGGCTGCGGGAGGGGCTGCTGAACATACCGGAAACCATCATTCCCGGTCCCCAGCCCACCATGCGCTGCTGCATCTACAAGGAACGGGCCATCGTCACCCAGCGGGTGCAGATGGCCATGGGCGGACATCCCGGCCACACGACCCAGGTGGAGGTGCTGCCCATCGCCTGCGACGAGTGCCCTGTCAGTCAGGTAACCGTCAGCGACGCCTGCCGCGGCTGCATTGCCCACCGCTGCGCCAACGCCTGCCCCAAGGGCGCAATCTCCTTCCCGAACCATATGGCGGTCATCGACCACGACAAGTGCATTGCCTGCGGACGCTGCGTGCAGGCCTGCCCGTACAGCGCCATCACCAAGAACGTCCGCCCCTGCGAGCGCGCCTGCAAGCCCGGGGCCATCAGCATGGACGAAAACAAGAAGGCCCATATTGACGAAAGCAAGTGCGTGAGCTGCGGCGCGTGCGTGTACCAGTGCCCCTTCGGCGCCATTGTGGACAGGAGTGAGATCCTGGACGTGGTGCAGCTGCTCAAGGACAGCCAGAAGGATGGCGGAGCGCCCCTGTACGCGGTGGTGGCGCCGTCCATCTCCGGCCAGTTCGCCGTGACCACCGGACAGGTGGTGTCTGCGCTGAAGGCCATGGGCTTCTACACCGTGCTGGAGGCTGCCCTGGGCGCGGACATGGTGGCCTATTTTGAGGCCCAGGAGCTGATGGAGAAGGGCTTCCTGACCAGCTCGTGCTGCCCGGCCTTTGTGACCTATATCCACAAGTTCTACCCCAAGATGGTGGAGCACATTTCCCACAACCTGTCGCCTATGGCCATGATGGGCAAGGTGATCAAGAAGGCGCATCCCGAGTGCAAGATCGTCTTTATTGGCCCGTGCGTGGCCAAGAAGGGCGAGGCCAAGCTGGACACGGTAAAGCCCTATATTGACGCGGTGCTGACCTTTGAAGAGCTGCAGGCCATGATCGACGCCTACGACATCGACCTGAAGGCCATGGAGGACGACGTGCTGAACAACGCCTCCTACTTCGGCCGGATTTTCGCCCGCAGCGGCGGACTGACCGACGCGGTGGCAGAGGCCTTCAAGGAAATGGGCGTGACGCCGGATCAGTTTGAGCCCAAGGTGGCCACCTGCAGCGGCCTGGAGGAGTGCAAGCTGGCACTGCTCAAGGCGCAGAAGGGCATCCTGCCGGAGAACTTCATCGAAGGCATGGCCTGCGAGCAGGGCTGCATCGGCGGCCCCGGCTGCCTGACCCACGGCCCCAAGGAGAAGGCCGAGGTGGACAAGTATGGCCGGCTGGCCCTGGAAAAGAAGCTCAAGGATTCCGTGATTGTGTTTGACGTACTGTGCGGCGACGAGAAGAAGCATGCCGAATAATCCCGAAGGACGAATGAACAAGGAGGAAACAACGATGGTCAAGGTCAGCATTTGCGTGGGTTCCGCCTGCCACATGAAGGGCGCCTACGCCACCACCCAGCTGTTCCAGGAGGAACTGAAGAAGTCCGGCGTGGCCGACAAGGTGGAGCTTTCCGCCAGCTTCTGCATGGGCGAGTGCAAGGACGGCCCCTGTGTGCGCATTGACGGGGTGAAGTTCCATCATGTGGATCAGGATCGCGTGGCCAGCCTGGTGCAGGAAGAAATTGTCCCCCGCGCCAACGCATAAGCGGAGGGCAGAAGCATGAGCATCATTCAGCTGAAGGAAGCCAACTGCAAAAACTGCTATAAGTGCATCCGTCACTGCGATGTGAAGTCCATCACCTTCCACGACGATCAGGCCCACATCCTGGAGGACGAGTGCGTGCTGTGCGGCAAGTGCACCCTTATCTGCCCGCAGAACGCCAAGCAGATTGAGAGCGACGTGCAGAAGGTCTGCTCCATGATCGACCGGGGTGAGAAGGTCTACGCCTCCGTTGCGCCGTCCTTCATTGCGGCGCTGCCGGAGGGGGCGACCTTCGCCTCCCTGTCCTCCGCCATGAAGCGCCTGGGCTTTGCGGGTATCGAGGAAACCGCCATCGGCGCAACGGCCGTCAGCGAGGAATATGCCGCGCTGGCGGAAAAAGGGGAGATGCCCAACCTCATCACCACCTGCTGCCCCACGGTGAACCTGCTGGTGGAAAAGTATTTCCCCGATCTGCTGGATCAGCTGGCGCCGGTGCCGTCGCCTGCGGTGGCTCATGCGCGGATGCTGCGCCAGGCCCATGGGGACGACATCCGCGTAGTGTTTGTCGGCCCGTGCATTTCCAAGAAGTATGAGGCCCAGCACAGCGGCGTGATTGACGCGGTGCTGATGTATGACGAGCTGCGGGAATGGCTACGCCGGGAGGGCGTGGCAGCGGGCGGCGCGGAGGATCCCGCCGCGCTGGAAATGCACCACACCATCAGCCGTGTGTATCCCGTGCCCGGCGGCATCCTCAAGACCATTCCCTCAGAGAAGCGCACCAGGTACAAGTCAGTGGCGGTGGATGGGCTGGACCGCTGCATCCAGACGCTTAAGGATATCCGCGAGCATCACATCACCGGCTATATCCTGGAGATGAGCTCCTGCGTGGATTCCTGCGTGGGCGGCCCCGGCATGAAGGAGCACTCTACGCCCTTCCTGATGAGCAAGGATGCGGTGTACACATTCTCCCGGAAGGATAACGGGGGTGAAATGCCTCCCTCTGAAAAGGTGCAGGTCAGCATGAGCGCCACTTACCGCGATGCTCAGCTGAAGAAAGACATGCCCACCGAGGAGGAAATCCGGCAGATTCTGCGCTCCATCGGCAAGAACACCGACGCGGATATGCTCAACTGCGGCGCCTGCGGCTACAACACCTGCCGCGAGAAGGCCATCGCCGTTTATCAGGGCAAGGCCAACTTGAAGATGTGCCTGCCCTACATGCGCCAGCGGGCGGAGTCCATGTCCAACACCATTCTGGACAATACCCCCAACGGCCTGATTACCCTGGATCGCCGCTTCAACATTCTGAAATTCAACCGCGCCGCCGCGGATATGCTGAACCTGGACAACCAGTGCATCGGCATGAATATCGAGGCGTTCCTGGTGATGGACGAGCTGGAAACCATCGCCCGCACCGGCAGGAACGTGATGGGCGTGCGCCGCAAAACCGCCATCTATGACGTAATGGTGGAGCAGAGCATCGTGTCCATGCCGGATCACGGATATCTGGTGGTGCTCAAGGACATCAGCGCCGAGGAAGAGAGTATGCGCGAGATGGACAAGATGCGCGAGGAAACCATCGCCACGGCCCAGGCGGTCATTGACAAGCAGATGCGCGTGGCCCAGGAGATTGCCAGCCTGCTTGGCGAAACCACCGGCGAAACCAAGGCCGCGCTGCTCAAGCTGAAGGACAGCGTGGGCAAGGGAGGCCGCCCATGAGCTTCTTTATCGAGAGCAGCTGGGGGAGCCTGAACCACTACGGCGAGGAGCTGTGCGGCGACAAGGTGGAAATCATCAAGGATGAAGGCGGCGTGCTGCTGGTATTGTCCGATGGCCTTGGCAGCGGCGTGAAGGCCAACATTCTGGCCTCCCTCACCAGCAAGATCATTGCCAGCATGGTGACCGCCGGCGCGCCCATCAAGGATGTGGTGGATACCATTGCCTCCACCCTGCCGGTGTGCAAGGAGAGGCAGGTGGCCTATTCCACCTTCACCATGATGCGCATTGACCGCGAGGGCAACGCCTATTTCGTGGAGTTTGACAATCCCTCCCTGGTGCTTTTGCGGGAGGGCAAGCGGGTGTTCATCCCGTGGGTGGAGCAGAACATCTCCGGCAAGCAGGTGCGCGAGGCCCACATGAAGCTGAAGCTGGGGGATATTGCCCTGACCTTCTCCGACGGTGTGATTCATGCGGGGGTGGGCCGGTCGCTGAATTTGGGCTGGCAGCATGAGAACGTGGTGAAGTTTCTGGAGGAAACCTTCCGCCAGGGCGACACCGCCGCCGATGTGCAGCACCGGCTGCTGATGAAGTGCTGGGATCTGTACGAGGGCCGCTGCGGCGACGATACCACAGCCGCCGCCCTGCGCATCTGCGAGCCCAAGCCCTGCTGCGTGATGGTCGGCCCGCCCGTGCATCCTGAGGATGATGAGGATGTGGTGAACGATCTGCTGTCCTGTCCGGGCATCAAGGTGATTTGCGGCGGCACCACCTCGCAGATTGTCAGCAAGCGCCTGGGAAGGGACCTGCAGATTGACCTTGAGTAC
>CAMDVP010000153.1 GCA_945877525.1 uncultured Clostridia bacterium
GAAGCGATGCGGCGATGATAATCCAGCGCTCGTGGGCAAGGTAGCGCCACAGGCGGCGCAGCACACGGGCAGAGCGTCCCTTGGGTCGGCCGGTGGCGGTGGAGGTTGGCGGACGGTGCATCATGCGGCCTCACCTCCCAGCTGCAGCAGGCACAGCTGCCGGTACATGGGGCAGGAGTGCAGCAGCTCGTCATGGGTGCCCTGGCCGATGATACGGCCCTTGTCCATGACCAGGATGCGGTCTGCCGCCATGACGGCGGATACCCGCTGGGCCACGATGACGGTGGTGGCCTCGCCGTGGCGCTGGCGCAGGGCCCGGCGCAGGGCGCGGTCGGTGCGGAAGTCCAGCGCGCTGGAGCAGTCGTCCAGCAGCAGCAGCCGGGGATCGTCCGCAAGGGCGCGGGCGATCAGCACCCGCTGCTGCTGACCGCCGGAAAGGTTGCGGCCCTTCACGTTCAGCATAAAGTCCAGCCCGCCCTCCTTTTCGTGCACAAAGCCCGCCTGGGCGCTGATCAGGGCCTCGTCGATGGCCTCATCGTTTACCTCGCGGCCAAAGCGGATGTTCTCCCGGATGGAGTCCGCCATGAGAAAATCATTCTGGAATACCACGCCCACCCGGGCATGCAGCTCCTCCGGCGTCAGGGCGGAAAGCGGCGCGCCGTCCAGCAGAATGCCGCCTGCGTCGGGGTCGTACTGGCGAAGGAGCAGCTTCAGCAGGGTGCTTTTGCCGCTGCCCGTGGGGCCGATAATGCCCAGGGTCTGACCGTGCCGCAAGGAGAAGGACACGTCCTCCACATTGCGCATGGTTTTATTGTAGGAAAAGCTCACCTGGCGGAAAACGACGTGGGCCTCCTCTGCCTGATGGTCGGCGGGGCGCAGGGGAAGATCCTCGGGCATGGCCATGATGTCCGCAATGCGCCGGGCGCTGGCACTGCCCTTGGAGTACATGACGAACAGCCGGGAAACCATCAGCAGTGCGTTGAGGATGATGGTGAAGTAGCTCAGAAAGGCCACGATGGTGCCTGGCAGCGTCACGTTTTGCTGCACACGCCACGCGCCCACCAGCACTACGGCAGCCAGCCCGGCATTGAGCACAAAGTTGACGATGGGGCTTACAGCGGCCATGGTCAGGTCGGCGGTGCGCTGGCGCTGGGCCAGATCCTCATTCACCTTGGCGAAGGAATCCTGCTCCATGTCCGTGCGGGACAGGGCGCGGATCACCCTGGCGCCGGCCATATTCTCCTGAATTTTCCGCACCATGCGGTCCTGTCCCTGCTGCACGCGGGTGAACAGCGGCACGCCCTTCTTGCTGGACAGGTAGATGGTCACACCCAGCAGCGGCAGGGTGCAGATCAGCACCAGGGTCAGCACCGGCTCCAGGGACAGGGAAACGATGATGCCGCCCAGCAGCAGGATGGGGGCGCGCACCCCCAGGCGCATCATGCGGTCCACCATGTTGTGGACGTTGTAGGTGTCGCTGGTCAGGCGGGAAACCAGCGAGGCTTCGGTGGCCTGGTCGCGCTGACGGGCGGACAGGGCGGTGATGCGGCAGAACAGGTCGCGCCGCACCCGGAGGATAAAGTCCCGGGACACGTTGGTGGACATGCGGTTGGCCACCACGTTGCCCACCCAGGCCAGACAGGCGCACAGAATCATCAGCGCACCCATGCCCCATACGCCCCGCACATCTCCCACCTGGGCATAGGTGTCCAGGATGATGGACAGCAGGCTTGGAAGAAACAGCTCCACCACCGTGCCGCCCAGCTTGATGAACAGCTGCAGGCAGATGCGGCCCAGATAGGGCCTCAGGTATTGTCCGACAAGCCGCACGGCGCGTCTCCTCCCTTCACATAGCGCTCCGCCCGGTCGGCCACGCGGCAGATCAGGCCGGAAAGAATCTCCTGCTCCTGCGCGGTCAGCTCCTGCGTCAGGTAGGCGTTCCACTCATGCAGCACCTGTCGGATGCGGGGCTGCAGGGAAAGCGCCTTCTCCGTGGGAAACACCAGCAGGCTGCGCCGGTCCTCGGGGGAGGGCTCGCGGCGGATAAAGCCGCGTTCCTCCAGCACGGCCAGCTGACGGGCCACGCTGCTCTTGTTCACGTTCAGGTCGCGGGCCAGCTCCTCCTGGGTGCAGCCGGGAATGCGGTACAGCGCCAGAATATAGGGCGTATGGCAGCCGGCCAGCCCGGTATCGCTCAGGGCCTTGTCGCGGTACATGGTGGCGCAGCGACTGATAATGTTGATTTGCCGCATAAAGGGATGCATGGATGTGCCGTCCTTTCACTAAATAATCGTTGCTCTTGCAACGTTGCAGATGCAACGATTATAGCAGAGAAAAGCCCGCCTGTCAATCCCACAGGGAAAGCTGGCGGGCCTGTCTTTTCATCATGGCCTCGTTGATGTCGCGGAAGCGCCACAGCAGGCCAAGGCGCGCGCACTCCGCCTGAAACAGCTCGAACAGCCGGCGGGCGTTGGGGGCGGGGCACTCGTAGGCGTTGCCGAAGGTTTTCAGGTATTTATCCCGCACACCGGGAAAGTCGCGCTCCAGCGCGCTGAAGTAATACTCCCGGTTGCCGCTGCGCAGCGTCATGCCGAAAAAGCATACGGCGAACTGTGCCCCTGCCCCGGCGCTTTTCCGCAGCACGCCTATCAGGTTGTCCTCCGAATCGGTGAGGAAGGGAAGAACAGGATTGACCCATACCCCGGCGAACACGCCGGCATCGCTGAGAGCGCGCAGAGCCGCCAGTCTTTCAGAGGTGGGAGACACATGTGGCTCTATCCGCAGGCAAAGGTCGTCCTCCGCGCAGGTGATGGTCAGTTCCGCCCGCACAGGCGCGCGGCGGCCGATGTCCGCAAGCAGCGACGCATCCCTGGCACACAGGGCGGATTTGGTGGTATAGGCCGCGCCGAAACCATAACGAAGCAGCAGCTCCAGCGCACCCCGGGTGAGGCGCAACTCCTTTTCCAGGGGGTTGTACGGATCGCTCATGGCGCCCATGCTGACAAGGCCCGAACGGCGCTTGCTGCGAAGCTCCCTTTCCAGCAGGGTCAGGGCGTTTGCCTTGGGGCGGATGGTATCAAACCTGTCCAGATGGTAGCACAGGGAGCGGGAATCGCAGTAAATGCAGCCATGGCTGCAGCCGCGGTAGAGATTTATATTCCAGTCGGAATAAAAGAAATCGTCCATGGAAGGGCGGGTGGGCGTCAGCAGCTGCCGGGCCTGCGCGTATTCCATGGACGATGCCTCCCTCATAACGGATGGCTCCATTATAGGGGAGGGCTTCTGAAATGTCAAGAGAAATGCGAAAGTGTGTTCGCTATTTCGGAAAGGATATCATCCCGCATCCGATTGTAGTGCTTGATCTGTTCAAGCGTTGTATGAACCTCCCTCAGGCCCAGACAGCGCTCTTCCTCGTCAGAGTATTCGATGCGCAGGGCGCGTCTGAGATTGTATTCAAGCCAGTAGAGCCTGCCGATGTTTGTGGTGTACAGCGCCTCCCAGTCCACGAAGGGACTCAGCGATGAATGGGTGAAATAGCCGCGGAGGAAGGCTGCAAAACGATCAAAGTCCATTTTGAACGCACCGCAGTCCGACCAGCACAGGGCCGTTTCATACAGTTCGCAATAGGGATTTGCTTCATCCAGGCATTCCAAATCAATGATGCGGTATTGCTCCCTTGCCCACAGAACGTTCTTGGGATCCATGTCGTTATGGCAGATGGCTGTGAAGGCAGGAATCCGGCACACGGCTGCAAGGCCCTTTGTCAGGCAGCCATCAAGCATCGGCAGGGCGTCATGGAGCATAAGGTAAACCGAGCGGTCGGCCTTTTCGGCCAGACGAAGGTAGAATGCCCAGTCAATCCATGGGCTTTCAGCGGGCGATGCTTCGCTCCGCAGGCGAATGCCGTGAATTTTGGCCAGGGCGCGGCCCATCCGGTAGCAATGTGGCCCGGTGATTTCGCAAGCTTGCAGGGCTTTTCCGTCAAACCATTCATATGCATAGAAGTGTCTGTCATCCAGCAACTGCAGCTTTTGCCCGTTGTGTTCAAGGGCGTAAACGGCGCTGATGTGATGCTCCTTGAGCACATCTTCCAACTCGTCCGCCCGGGCATAATTGGCCAGGGCCGTCGGCCTCTGCATGATGGCCGGGTTCAGCAGCTTGGCAGCGAATCTGCCGCAGGATGTTTCCAACCGGTACATCCTGTGGGTCAGGCCGCCCGTTACCTGCACGGGATCGGACAGAAGTGTCCCCAGGGACAGGGCCTCTGCGGCTTTCTCAAAGAATCCTTTCATCAAACAACCCTCTTGTACAATTTTTCTGAGGGGCGGGATCAGCCGTTCCCGGGCCACCAGTCCCCCTGGGGCACGAAGCCTGACAGCCCGTCGTCAAACAGCACATGATACCACTCGTCCCCAAGAATGCCCAGCACCACCAACTGCGCCTGATCGGTCCGCTCACAGGGGGATTTCAGGTTGGGCTGGCGATATACCGTTTGGCTGGCTTCGCCCTCCCTGGCAAACAGCACGGGCCAGGCGGGCTCCACCTCATCCATGTCGCTACCGAAGGTCAGGAACTTTGTCATCATCCAGCCCTCTGCACAGCCGAAAACCGACACCTTCGTCCAGCCGTCCAGCTGCTCCAGCACCTGCACGGGGGTGCCGCTGTAATACTTACCCAGGGAAGCAGCGTCACGGCTGGGCTGGCTCCGCAGGTGAAGGCGGTCGGCGGGGTTGGGGTTGTTCACCACGGCCCAGCCGCTCCTGTCCAGACGGGAGACGGCCTCCTCCAGGGTACGGGGCAGGGTTGTCCAGTCGATTTGCGTGATGTCATTCCATGCGTGGGTGCCGAAGAATGCTTTCTGTCCCATGCTTACGCCGACGTCCGACGCCCAGCAGGGCCCGAGGTAGAATGTGGTTTCATGCTCGCCGTCGCCGCGGTCATTGTAGATGAATCCCACGCCCCACTTGCCGTGGGCAAAGCGGAAGATACTCACAAGCAGCCCGTCGATCACCAGGGAGTTGGTGAAATTCTCATACCCCATGACGGTTTCGTCGGGCAGGGGGACGCTTTCCGTCAACTTCCAGCTGTTTTCCTGATACTCGCAGCCGACAAACACCTTTTTCCCGTCGGGCCGCTGCATGAGGAAGGCCACCTGGTCAGGCGATGCAATGCCGTTCAGGAAAGTATAGGCGGGCATCATCTGGGCAGCGGCCTTCACCATCACGTCCCGGGGATACGTCATGCCGAAGTACTCGTCCGTAGAGCTGTCGCCATAGAGGCCGGCGCTGAAACGTGCCAGCGTGGCTTCTTCCCTCATCCATTCGGCGGGAATGGGCGGGTAGGCGGTGCTATTGAGGGTGTTGCCGTTTTCATCCAGCATATCGGCATACCGGCGAAGCTGCCCTTCCCGCCAAAAGACGGAAATTTCCTCGCTGTAGCCATTGGAATAGGTTTCATGCCTTGAATAATCCACCGTGCCCCATGTGCCGTCCTGCTTTTCCGAATGATAGGAAATCACCGTACCGCCCACGGTAAACTGCCAGAACAGCGCCGTATCGCTATCCATCAGAAGCGAAGGGTCTGTACCCGCGGGAATGGCGGCGGGGTTGTCGATCGTCACCTGCCAGGTGCCGCTTTGCTTTTCGGCTACGCAGAGAATCCGCGCGTCGTCCATGGCCAGTACGGCGGCCGCGGTATCGCCCCAAGCGTCGCAGGTTACCACGGATGCGGAGGGGTGGGCGTTTTGCATGACGGCCATGGTGGCGTCATCAGGCGTGCCGGCCAGCGCCAGGGCGGGGAGCAGGAGCAGCGCCAGGGTCATCAGCATGGTGCGGAGTTTCATAACACGTCACCTCATAGGCTGTTTTGCCTATATAACGCGGCGGGCAGGGAGATTCTTCCGTAGCGGAAGAAAATCGCGCCCCTTCTTCTTCTATGCTTGGAATTGCACAAATGCGCTTTGCCGGGCTTGATTATTCCCGCCCGGTTGGCGTATAATACCCATGAATTCCTAAGAAAAGAGTGAAGCGTATGCACATGGCGCATATCCGGGATTATCAGGGCGGGCGCATCCACATGATCGGTATCGGCGGCTCCAGCATGTCGGGGCTGGCGGAAATGCTGATGGATCAGGGCTACCGCGTCACGGGCTCCGACCGCAGCGATGGATATCTGCTGGGCGACGTGCGAGCGCGGGGCGCGCAGGTGTTTATCGGACACAGGCCGGAAAACGTGCATGGCGCGGATCTTGTGGTTTATACCGCCGCCGTGGCCGCGGATAACCCCGAGCTGGTGGAGGCCGAACGCCTGGGCATTCCCACCCTGGAGCGCGCATGGCTGCTGGGCCAGCTGATGGAGGGATATCCCCAGGCAGTGGGCGTGTGCGGCGCCCATGGCAAAACTACCACCACCTCCATGCTTTCCCAAATACTGGTGGAAAGCGGGCTTGATCCCAGCGTTCACATTGGCGGCAAGCTGGACGCCATCGGCGGCTCCACCCGCATTGGGCGGGGAGGAACATTCCTGGCGGAGGCCTGCGAGTTTCGCCGCAGCTTCCTGAAGCTGAGGCCTACGATGGCTGTGGTGCTGAATATCGATGCGGATCATCTGGACTGCTATAAGGACATTGATGAAATTGAGGAAACCTTCGGGGAATTTCTGCGCCTGCTGCCGGAAAGCGGCCTGGCCATCGGCAAGGGCACGGATGAGCGCGTACGGCGCCAGCTGTCCCGCCTTAGCTGCCGCACGGAAACCTTCGGCATGACGGAGGATTGCGACTGGCACCCGGAGGGACTGGCCGAGGATGATCGGGGTTACGCCTCCTACGACCTGTATCATGGCGGGGAAAGGGTCGGGCATGTGACCATGCAGGTGCCGGGGGACTTCAATGTGGAAAATGGCCTGGCTGCTCTGGCTGCAGCCCATGCCCTGGGGGCTGACATGACGCTGGCCTGCGAAAGCCTGTCCCGCTTCCGGGGGGCGCACCGCCGGTTTGAACTGACCGACACCATCGATGGTGTGGAGGTGTTCCACGACTATGGACATAATCCCGCCGAAATGCGCAATGCCGTTTCCGTGGCCCGCAAACGCTGCAAGGGCCGCCTGTTCGCAGTGATGCAGCCCCACACCTTCAGCCGGGTCAAGAGCCTGTTTGACGAGTACCTCACCTGCACGGAGGAGGCCGACTTTACCCTGGTGACGGACATCTGCGCCGCCAGGGAAAAGGACCCCGGGGACATCAATTCCGGCATGCTGGTGGAGGGCATGCGGCAGCACGGCATCGACGCGGTGTGGACGCC
>CAMDVP010000154.1 GCA_945877525.1 uncultured Clostridia bacterium
TGCTTCTGTGTAGTCTCGGAATACATTCTTACGGCCATAGCCTGTGGTGGAAATGATGCTGGCCACCTGAAAGAAGGCGTAGCGCAACGCTTCGCCAAAGCCATTGTAGCGGGGAAGCACCAGCAGGGTTACCGCCAGGGCAACCGAAAGGAAGATGCCCAGATACCATCGCAGCTCCTCGCTACGGGCAGCCTCGCGCCAGGAACCCGTGAGCAGCTTGTAAATCATGGCGAAGTTCACGCCAAAGAGCACCATGAAGAAGGTGATAATCCACTCAATGGCGGGACTGCCAAAAGCGCCCACGCTGGCGCCGTAGTTGCTGAAGCCACCGGTGCCGGCGGTTCCCATGGCATGGATGATGGCGTCGTAGGGGGTCATCCCGGCCAGCCAAAGAAGGAAAAACTCCACCATGGTCAGCACGCCGTAGATGACGTAAAGCAGCTTGGCTGTGTCGCCAACCCGGGGCATGATTTTGCTCAGGGTCGGGCCGGGGCTTTCCGCACGCATGAGATGGGAGGTGCGCCCGCTGATCCTTGGCAAAAGCGCCAGGGACAGCACCAGCACGCCCATGCCGCCGATCCAGTGGGTAAAGCTGCGCCAGAACATCACGCCCCGGGGCTGACCGTCAATCTGTGTCATGATGGACGCGCCCGTAGTGGTGAAGCCGGAAACGGCCTCAAAGAAGGCGTCCACATAATTGGGAATCACGCCGCTGAACAGAAAGGGCAGCGCGCCAAAGGCGGACAGCAGCACCCAGGACAGCGCTACGGAAAGAAAGCCTTCCCGGGCGCGGAGATTCTTTTCCTCCGGCCGGGGAAAAAGCCGAAGCGGCAGCCCGAACAGAAGCAAAAGCCCGATGGCCAGCAGAAAGGCCGTCGCGTCGCCATCCCCGTAAAGCAGCGCCAGCAGCAGCGCCGGCGCCATGGCCGCGGCTTCAATCAGCAGGATTGAGCCAAGCACGCGCAAAAGCAGTCGGTTGTTCATCGGCGAATGACCTCGTTCAAATCGGTAATGCCGCTTTCGCAGGCCATGATAATCACATGGTCGCCGTCCTCCAGATGGTCGTTGCCGAAGGGGACGATCACCTTGCCGCTGCGGACAATCACGGCCACCAGCGTGTTGCGGCGCATGCGCAAATTCTTTAATGGAATGCCGATATAGGAATCCCCCGCCCGGGCGATGAACTCAAGCGCCTCGGCCTTGCCGTTCAGCAGGCGGTAAAGGCGCTCCACGGAGGAGCCGCTGCCGTTGACCCGGGCGCGAACATAGCGCAGGATGGTGGCGCAGGTGATGGAGCGGGGGCTGACGATGCTCTCCAGACCCATGCCGCTGAGAATATCGGCATAGGTGACGCGGTTGTTCTTCACAATCACCTTGGGCACGCCCTGCTGCACGGCAAACAGACCCGTCAGCAGGTTCTCCTCATCGCGGTCGCACAGGCAAATGAAGGCATCCATGTCCTTCAACCCCTCCTGATCCAGCAGCTCCTGGTCGGTGCCGTCGCCCTGGAGCACATTCACATGGGGCAGCTGCTCACTAAGGGACAGGGCCTTCTGCGGGTTGATTTCAATCATGGTCACATGCATGCCGGTGGGGACGAGCAGCTTGGCCAGGTAATAGCTGATGCGCCCGCCGCCCAGAAGCATGACGTTTTTGATGCGAAGAGAGTTCTTCCCGAGAAAGCGGAAATAGTCGGTGATGGTGACAATGTCTCCGGCGACATACACCCGGTCTCCGGGATGGAGGATGAAATCGCCATTGGGGATAAACACCTGTCCAGCCCGTTCCACCGCCGCGTACAGCACCCTGGGAAGACCGGGATGATGCATCGACAGCTCCTTGAGCGGATAACCCACCACCACATCCTTGGGCTGGGGGCGGAACTCTACCATCTCCACCTGTCCCTTGGCGAAGGGCTCAATGTTGCTGGCAAAGGGGAAGCGCAGGATGCGGCTTATCTCCAGGGCGGTGGCCCGCTCGGGGTTAATGGTCATGTCGATGCCCAGCTCCCGCTGCAGCAGCGTCAGGCTTTCGTTGTATTCCGGGTCGCGGATGCGGGCAATGGTGTATTTCGCGCCAAGCCGCTTGGCCACCAGACAGCAGAGCATGTTGGTTTCATCACTGGCTGTGGCCGCAATGACGATATCCGTTTGGGCTACGTCCGCCTCGATGAGGGTTTTGGCATTGGCGCCGTTGCCGCGGATGCACAGCACGTCCAGCGTGTCCTCGCAGTGCTGAAGCACCTCTTCATCCCTGTCGATCATCACCACATCGTGGCCCTCGGCGGTCAGATGCTCGGCCAGGGTATGTCCTACCTTTCCGTCGCCCACCACAAGAATCCGCATGCAGCGATACCTCCGTTCCGGCTCAAAGCAATCGGGATTCATTCTATCACAGGTTGTCGAAAAAGGGAACACCCGGAGGATATCTTTTCCGAAGAAAGACGGCTGAAAGACAGCGCATCAGGCAAAAACCTTTCGCAGGAAGCCTGCGGCGTTGATTTCCCGCGGGAACTTTGCTATAATGAAGAAAATATTGCATGAGGAGGAAACGATTATGAAGATGACCTTTCGCTGGTATGGCAAGGAGCAGGATCCAATCCCGCTTGAGTATGTGAAGCAGATTCCCGGCATGTCCGGGCTGATGGGCCTGCTGGACAAACCCGCCGGAGTGGACTGGCCCGAGGAAGAGGTTCGCGCCCTGGTGGAGGAGGTGCACGCCGCCGGGCTGGAGTTTGAGGTGGTGGAGAGCGTTAATGTCCATGAGGACATCAAGATGGGCCTGCCCACCCGGGACAAGTATATTGAGCATTACTGCTCCACCATCCGCACCCTGGCAAAATACGGGGTGAAGGTGATTATCTACAACTTTATGCCTGTGTTTGACTGGCTGCGCACCGACCTGGCCCGGGTGATTCCCGAGGATGGTTCCAACAGCCTGTATTTCGACGAGAAGGATCTGGGAGAAATGGGCCCGCTGGAGATTGTCCGGCGCACGGCGGAGGAATCCCATGGCTTTACGCTGCCCGGTTGGGAGCCGGAGCGTCTGGCCCTGCTGGAAACCACCCTCAGGCAGTATGAAGGCATGACCCCCGACAGATTGCGGGAGAATTTCAAATATTTCCTGGACGCGGTGATTCCCGTGTGCGAGGAGGTGGGCGTGCGCATGGCCTGCCACCCCGACGATCCCGCATGGCCCATTTTCGGCCTGCCCCGGATTGCTCACAGCCAGGAGGACTATGACAAAATCATCCGCCTGCACGACAGTCCCGCCAATACCGTGTGCCTGTGCACAGGCTCTCTGGGCTCCAACCCGGAAAACGACGTGCCGGCCATCATCCGCCACTTTGGCGAAATGAACCGCATTGGCGCCATGCATGTGCGCAATGTGAAGTTCCTGGGCCATCACCATTTCCGCGAGGCAGCGCATCTGTCCTCCGCCGGAGACCTGGACATGTTCGCCATCATGGAGGCCATCTATGATACCTGCCCGGATACCTACATCCGCCCCGACCACGGCCGCATGATATGGAACGAAACTGGCCGCCCCGGCTACGGTCTGTATGACCGTGCCCTGGGCGCAGCCTATCTCAACGGGCTGTGGGAGGCGCTGTGCCGCATGAAGGGAGACAAATGAAATGAAGCTGAGCTATGAAGGCCTGCGGGAAGCGGAAGCCTGGGCCGCGGCGGGGGTAACGCTGCCCCGCTATGACTGGGCGCAGATGGCCGCGTATACGCAGGAGCATCCCGTGTGGGTGCACTTTGGCGGGGGAAACATTTTCCGCGGATTTATCGCGGGGCTGCAGCAGCGCCTGCTTGATCGGGGCGCCGCCCGCAGCGGCATCGTGGTGGCGGAAACCTTCGACGCGGACATGCTGGAGAAAATCTATAAGCCCTGCGACGGCATGACCCTGATGGTGACGCTCCTACCTGACGGCTCGACCCGACGGGAGGTGATAGCTTCCGTGGCCTGTGGGCTTTCCGCCGCGCCGGAGGCAGGGGAGGAATGGGAAAGGCTGAGGGCCGTGTTCCGCAGCCCGGAACTGCAGATGGTATCCTATACCATCACCGAAAAGGGCTATGCGCTGACGGATCTCAGGGGCGAACTTCTGCCCGTGGTGCGTGCCGATCTGGAAAACGGCCCGGATAGCCCGCGGCACGCCATGAGTGTGACGGCGGCCATGCTTTACGCACGCTATCTGGCGGGAG
Organism: uncultured Clostridia bacterium; assembly: GCA_945877525.1. Classification (GTDB taxonomy): domain Bacteria; phylum Bacillota; class Clostridia; order Christensenellales; family Aristaeellaceae; genus UBA11524. The sequence continues at coordinate 4,209 of CAMDVP010000154.1, forward strand.
CGGCGCCGATCACCCTGGTGAGCATGGACAACTGCAGCCATAATGGCGAGAAGCTCCGCACCGCCGTGACCGCTGTCGTCCGGGGATGGGCGGAGCGCGGACTTGTGCCAGACGGCTTTGTGACCTGGGTGGAGGATGAAAAGCAGGTGTCCTTCCCCTGGACCATGATCGACAAGATCACCCCCCGCCCCGACACGGGCATTGCCCGGCAGCTGGCGGAGCAGGGAATTGAGGGCATGGAACCCATCGTGACGGCAAAGGGCACCTATATTGCGCCCTTTGTGAACGCGGAGGAGCCGCAGTATCTTGTGGTGGAGGATGCCTTCCCCGGCGGCCGCCCGCCGCTGGAGCTGGCAGGCGTCTACATGACCGACCGCGACACCGTGAACCGCACCGAGCGCATGAAGGTGACCACCTGCCTGAACCCCCTGCACACGGCCCTGGCGGTGTACGGTTGTCTGCTGGGCTATAAGCGGATTTCCGACGAAATGCGTGATGCGGAGCTTGTCCGTCTGATCCGAACCATCGGCTATACAGAGGGCCTGCCCGTGGTGACGGACCCTGGCATCATCAGCCCCCGCGCTTTCATCGACGAGGTGGTGGAGCGCCGCCTGCCCAATCCCTTCATCCCCGATACGCCCCAGCGCATCGCCACCGACACCTCTCAGAAGCTGCCTGTCCGCTTTGGTGAAACCATCAAGAGCTATCTGGCCGATCCCAGACGCGACGCGGCGGCGTTGACGGGGATTCCCCTGGCCCTGGCGGGATGGCTGCGGTATCTGCTGGGGGTGAACGACGCGGGCCAGCCCATGCCCCTGAGCGGGGACCCCATGCTGGAGCAGCTGAAAGGCGCCATGGAAGGGATTGCCTTGGGCAAGCCGGACAGCGTGAAGGGCAGGCTGACGGGCATTCTGTCCAACCCGGCGCTGTTCGGTGTCGATCTGTATCAGGCAGGTCTGGCCGAGCGGGTGGAGGCGCTGCTTGCAGAAGAGCTGGCAGGCCCCGGCGCAGTGCGGGCTACGCTGCAAAAGCATCTGGCGTAAGAATCCATGATGGGCGGAACAGGAGCATTCCTGCCCCGCTCTTTTTCAACAAAGGGAGGGTCAGTCGATGGCTGAACGCGAAGTCGAGGGTCTGGTGGCGCTGCTTGGGGTGAAAAACGCTGCAGCGGCATGCGATGCCTTCCGAAAGCTGCAGGACATGAGCAGGGCTTCCTCCTGTGTGTATCCTCATTTTGACGAATTTTTTGAGCTGCTGGAAGATCGAAACTCGCTGGTACGCAACCGGGCCATCGGGCTTATCGCGGCCAATGCCCGCTGGGATGAGCAGGGTGTGCTGGAGGCGAAGCTGCCGCTGCTGCTGAATCACCTGACGGACGAAAAGCCCATCACCGCAAGACAGTGCGTCCAGACCATGCCGGAAATTGCCCTGGTTCGTCCGGCCCTGCGCGGGGCGATTCTCAACGCCCTGGATTCGGCTGATTTCTCCGCTTATCGGGACAGCATGCGTCCGCTCCTGCAAAAGGACGCGATGCAGGCTGCGTCGGAAATCCGCGCCATGGACTGACGGATAATCCTGCGGGTTGTGGGCTTTGCGCTATGAAAAGCGCCGCAGCTTTGTGAAAAACCACCTTTGAAATCCAGGTAAAAATCAGCTACAATACTATTTGCAGTGAGTGGCCGGCGGCGTAAATCCAGCTGTCGGCTCTCGCTGCTTTTGCTTATGCAGCGGCTTGAACGGCCGCTTTTTTGCTGCTCGCCCGGTTAAGCAGCCTGGAGCAAAGGAGGATTTTCATGGAGCATACCAATCAGTTCCTTGAAACCGAGCGTCTGGGACGGCTGATGCGAAAATACGCCCTGCCCTGTGTAATATCGCTGCTGGTGGCGGCGCTGTACAACATCGTGGATCAGCTGTTCATTGCCAACGCCAGCTATCTCGGCTCCTATGGTAACGCGGCGAACACGGTGGTATACCCGCTGACGGTGGTGGCACTGGCCATCGCTGTGCTTATTGGCGATGGCTGCTGTGCCTATGTCAGCCTGTGTCAGGGAAGGCGGGAAAACGAAAGCGCCCGGCGCAGCGTAGGCAGTGCGGTGTTTTTGTCTGTCGCAGCAGGTGTGGTGCTGATGGCTGTGTACCTGCTTTTCAGCCGGAGCATTCTGACCATGTTCGGCGGTACGGTGAACGAGGAAACCTACCGGCAGTCCCAGGAATATTTCTTCTGGATTACCCTTGGCATACCGTTTTACGTCTTTGGACAGGCCATGAACCCGGTCATCCGCGCCGATGGCAGTCCGCGCTATGCCATGGTGGCAACCCTGGCAGGGGCGGCGGTCAACATTGTGCTTGACCCCGTGTTCATTTTCGTATTTCATTGGGGTATGATGGGTGCGGCTGTGGCAACGGTGCTGGGCCAGATGCTCACGGCGGCGCTGTCCGTGCTGTACCTTGTGCAGATGAAAACCATGACCCTCACTGCCCGCAGCCTTGTGCCGGACTGGGGCTGTACGAAGCGGATGATCCCCTTGGGTGTGTACAGCTTCCTGTCGCAGATTTCCCTGGTGGCTGCCATGGCTGCCATCAACAACATGCTGCGCCAGTACGGCGCGCAGGACGCGGTTTTCGGCCAGGAGGCTTACGCGCAGATTCCCATGGCTGTCGTGGGTATCGTGATGAAATTCTTCCAAATTGTTATTTCCATTGTGGTGGGCATGGCGGCGGGCTGCATTCCCGTGGTAGGCTTTAACATGGGCGCGGGCAGGAAGGATCGTGCGTTGGCGCTGTTCCGAATGCTGCTCATATCAGAGGCATGCGTGGGTGTGGTCGCGCTGCTGATTGTGGAGCTTTTTCCGCATCAGCTGATCAGCCTGTTCGGCGCGGCCAACGAAAGCGAATACTACACGCTGTTCGCAGTCAAGGCCTTCCGCGTCTACCTGTGCATGCTGCCCATGGCCTGTGTCAACAAGGCAACCTTTATCTACCTTCAGGCTCTTGGACGGGCGCTGGCCTCCACTCTTTTGTCCATGGTGCGAGAGAGTGTGGTGGG
>CAMDVP010000155.1 GCA_945877525.1 uncultured Clostridia bacterium
CTGGGCTTTATGCACGCGCACTATCTGGTGCTGGGCATGGCCATGTTCCTGCTGCTGGCGCTGCTTGAAAAGGCGTTTGCCTTCTCCGAAGAGAAGCATGTCCGCTGGGCGGTAATCGTCTACCAGGCGGGCCTGAATGTAACCGAGCTGGGCTTCCTTCTGCGCGGACTGGCACAGGTGAGCGGCTCCGGCCTCAGCCGCGGGCTGGATGCGTCCATCTCCGGCATTGCGGGGCTGGGACATATCGCCATGGGCGTAAGCATGATGGCGATGTTATTGTCGGTGCGCAGGCGCGCGGCATAATTCGTTTTCAGGTCGGGGTCTTCGCGGCGCTCCGGCCTTTTTTTGCGCTTGCTTCCGCCGCAGTTCCGTGCTGCATAGGGCTCATCTACTTCGCTGCGCTGATTTCCCGGGCGGAGAATAGTATTACAGCCCGGTGACCCGGCCGCCCGCGTCCGCGATCACTGCGGCGCATACCTGCAATGCTCTGGCGGTATCGCCATGGCCGGGGTCGAAAATGTGCAGATGGACTGGCTCCTGCCGCTCGGACAGGCAGTCGTAAAGGGCGTCGGCGTTCATGCCGTAGTGGGACGGCATGTGCAAAAGCCGCCGGAGCGCCCGGTGCAGATCATCGGGCGCGGCATAGTCCGAACCAAAAAGATACAGGGTTTGCATAGCGTTTTCTCCTATTGACAGCCGTCCCGCAAGCCATGCGGCCTGCGGGACGGCGCTTTTTCAGTTGCAGCTGACAGTGCCCTTCCGGGCGTCCAGGGTGACCACCGCGCCGGATTTCAGGATAGACGTGGCGTTCTGTGCGCCGATGATGACGGGAATGTCCAGGCTCATGCCGGCAATCACGCCGTGGCCGTCCATGTCGCCGTCCTCCAGAATCAACCCCGAGGCCTTGCGCACCAGGGGCAGCATGTCGCGGTTTGTCTGACGGGCCACCAGAATCATGCCTGTCTGGAAATCATCCGCCGCCGATTCATAGCTTTCCACCACCCGCAGGGGCGCGGTGACCCGGCTGCCGCATACGCCGGTGCCCCGCACCAGCATGTGCCCCACCACATGCACCTTCATCAGGTTGGTGGTGCCGGAAATGCCAAGAGGCACGCCGGCGGTCAGCACCACCAGCTCGCCGTCGCAGATCAGCCCGGCCTTCACGGCGGCCTCCACCGCGTGGTCAAACAGGTCGTCGGTGTTCTTTTCCTCGGCGATAAGCAGGGGAGTCACGCCCCAGGAGAGGTTCAGCTGGCGGTACACCGTCTCGGAGGTGGTGCAGCCCACAATCTGGCAGTCGGGCCGGTAGCGGGAGATCATCCGGGCGGTGCTGCCGCTCTTGGTGACGGTGATGATGGCGCTGGCCTTCAGGTCGTGAGCCGAGGTCACCGTCGCGTGGCTGATGGCGGCGGTGATGTCTGTCTTGGCATTGAAGTTGGCGTTGGCGAAACGGTTGACATAGTTGATATCCGCCTCAGCCTTGAGGGCGATGCGGGACATGGTCTCCACCGCCTCAATGGGGTACGCGCCCGCGGCGGTTTCGCCGGAGAGCATGATGGCGCTGGTGCCGTCATAGATGGCGTTGGCCACATCTGTGGCCTCGGCGCGGGTGGGGCGGGGATTCTTCATCATCGAGTCCAGCATCTGGGTGGCGGTGATCACGGGCTTGCCGGCGCGAACGCAGTCCTTGATGATGCGCTTTTGCAGGCCGGGTACGTCCTCCAGGGGAATTTCCACGCCCATGTCGCCCCGGGCGACCATGATACCGTCAGCCACGCGGAGAATTTCCTCCAGGTTTTCCACGCCCTCCATGTTTTCGATCTTGGCGATGATGGAAATGCTGTCGCAGTTCTTTTCCGCCATGATGTGGCGGATCTGCATGATGTCCTCGGCGCTGCGGGTGAAGGACGCGGCGATGAACTCAAAGCCGTTCTCGATGGCAAAGAGGATATCCTCCCGGTCCTTTTGGCTGATGAAGGGCATGGACAGGTGCGCGCCGGGGATGTTGACGCCCTTGCGGTTGGAAATGGCGCCGCCGTTGAGCACCTTGCAGCAGACCTCGGTGTCGGTGATATGCTCCACCGTCATGCCCACCAGACCGTCGTCGATGAGAATCACGCAGCCGGGCTTTACGTCCCGGGGCAGGTTTTGATAAGTGACGGACACCCGGGTCTCGTCGCCAACCACATCCTCGGTGGTCAGGGTGAACAGCTGCCCGGGCTCCAGGATCACGCGGTTTTCCGCAAAGCTGCCGATGCGGATTTCCGGGCCCTTGGTATCCAGCATGGTGGCGATGGGCAGGCCCAGCTCGTCCCGGAGGCGGCAGACCTCCCGATAACGCTTCAGATGATTCTCATGGGTGTCGTGGGAGAAATTGAAACGAGCCACATCCATGCCCGCCAGCATCAGCGGCTTCACAAGATCCTTTTCAAACAGATTTGGGCCCATTGTACATACGATCTTGGTCTTTCTCAAAGCGGTTGCCATGGCACATCGCCTCCTGCAGATCAGTTGACGGGGAAAAGCAGCATACTTCCCCATATACATCATACACCATTTCGCCGTGCTTGTGAAGAATCGTCAGCAATTTCACAGGCATGGGCCGCTCCGCGCAGGCTGTGGGCAGAACTCCCGGATCAAAGGGTAGGATTCGCGTTTCATCCTGCCGTATGCATGATTTCCGGCCTGCCCTGTGAGCATCCTGCCGGGGTGTTGGCAGGGGAGATGATTTGCCATCTGGACATGGAGCGGCATCTATGGTATAAATGAACTATCCAAAAACAGACAGTCTGGTCTGTATGAACAATTGGGGGAGAAAAGGAACATGAGAAAAGCGGCGGGGTGGCTCCTGGTTCTTTGGGCTGCGCTTTGCTTGGCCTGCTGTGCGGCGGCTGAGAGCGCGATTGTTCTGGACATGGAACAGGTTACCATTGCAAAGGGAAAGACGGCCAAGCTTACGGCAACCCTGAATGACGGGGATAACCTCGGCAAGCCTCAGAAAACCGTGTGGAGCGTTGGGGACAAGACCATTGCGTCGGTCAGTGCCGGGACGGTCACGGGAAAAGGGGCGGGCATGACGGAGGTTACATGCACTATGACCTGGAAGGACGGAACGACCCTGTCTGCAAAGGCGGCGGTGGACGTTTATCTTCCCGTGACAAAGGTGACCCTCGACAGCAGGCTGACCGTGAATGTGGGCGATACCGCAGCTCTGACGGCTGAGATCAAGCCTGCCGAGGCCCGCTACAATACGGTCACCTGGTCCACATCGGATCCGTCCATCGCAACCGTGGATGAAAACGGCGTGGTCACCGGTGTGGCGGCGGGTAAGGTGAAAATCACCGCAACCTCCGACGAGCCTGTTCAGGGAAAGGCAAAGCCGAAGGCAGTTACCTGCAGCGTGACGGTCAATCAGGGTGCTCAGTCCCTGACCATGGAGGATTCCCAGATCACCATTGCGAAGGGCAAGTCGCAGAAGCTTGTTCCCACCGTCAGCCCGGACACAACCTCCAACAAGAAGCTGACCTGGACCTCGTCCAACACCAAGGTTGCCACCGTCAGCGCCTCCGGCCAGGTGACCGGCAAGGGAACCGGCAGCTGCACCATCACAGCAGAAACCACGGACGGTACGGGGCTGAAGGCATCCGTCAATGTGACGGTGATTCAGGCCGTCACGGGCCTGAAGGTCAGCGGCGGCAAAAGCAAGGTGGCGGTTACCAACGGTGAAACCCTGGCCCTTGGGGTTACCGTGAGCCCCGCGGACGCCACGAATAAAGAGGTGATGTGGAGCAGCGACAATATTGCCGTTGCCACGGTGGACCATGCAACAGGCGTTGTGACAGGCCAGTCGGTGGGCACCTGCAAAATCACGGCAAGAGCCATGGATGGCAGCAAAAAGACCGCCGTCTATACAGTGATTGTGGAGCCGGAAATTCCGCTGGATGCCGTTACGTTTACCCGCTCGGGATACTTCGGCATGTACTATGAATTTGCCGTTACGTTCAAAAACGTTACCAAGACCCGCGCCGTGAAATACCTTGAATTTGATCTGAAATACGATTATTCCGGAAAAACCTATACACTCTACAGCTGCTATTCGGATTCGGACAGGATCGGAGCGGGCTCGAAAAAGAAGGTCGGCTGGTGGGATAACATCGGCTACAAGCTCAGTTATTGCACGAATTTCCGGGTTTATCTGAAATCCGTCCAATACGCAGATGGCACGTGGGACTTCTTCAGCGATAATAATCTGATCGGATGGTTCAACTGAGCCGGAATGCCAAGGGAAAGGGGCCGGATCCATGATGGATCCGGCCCCAATGCTTTAGAAAAGACGTTATTTGGCAAACTTCTGCATGAGCTTGATGGTCAGGTAGAACAGGCACAACACCAGGAACACGCCGGCCAGACCCGCGGCCGTGACAATCAGACCCTTGGTCATCAGGGACATGGGCGACTGCACCACGACTTGCGTCACGGCATCCGCGCCGCCGATGACCTCCGCAGAGGCGGAGGAGATAAGCAGGGACAACAGCTTTTTCATCATTGTTTCCTCCTCTCAGCCCAGGAGCATGGTGACCAGGGTAATCACCATACCGCCCGCCACGATGGAGCCCAGCTGGCCCGACACGTTGGCACTGGTGGCCTGCATGAGAATAAAGTTGCTGGGATCCTCCTTCAGGGCCATTTTGGCAATCACGCGGCTGGACATGGGGAAGGCTGAAATGCCCGCCGCGCCAATCATGGGGTTGACCTTCTTCTTGCGGAAGAGGTTCATCAGCTTGGCGAACAGCACGCCCCCCGCGGTGTCGAACACGAAGGCCACCAGCCCCAGGGCCATGATGAGCAGCGTATCCACCCGCAGGAAATTCTCCGCGACCATGGTGGAGCCGATGGTCAGCCCCAGGAGGATGGTCACCAGGTTGGCCAGCTCATTCTGCGCGGTTTTGCTCAGGCGCTCCAGCACGCCGCACTCGCGAATCAGGTTGCCGAACATCAGGCTGCCCACCAGCGGGGCGCTCATGGGCACCAGCACACCCGCCACCACCGTTACGATGATGGGAAACAGGATCAGCGTGGTTTTCGAGCAGCGATCCTCATGATAGTCCATGCGGATCATGCGCTCCTCCTTCGTTGTCAGGGCGCGGATGACCGGCGGCTGAATCACGGGCACCAGGCTCATATAGCTGTAAGCCGCCACGGAAATGGGGGCCATGTAGTTCTTCAGGGCGAAATGGTTGGCGACATACAGCGTGGTGGGGCCGTCCGCAGCGCCAATGATGCCAATGGCGCTGGCCAGCTTGAGGATGAGGTTTTCATCCCCGGCGGTTTCGGGCAGCAGCACGGGGATCAGCACCAGGCTGAGCAGGAACGTGGCGAAAATGCCGAACTGCGCCGCCGCACCGAAGAAAATCATGCTGGGATCCTTCAACAGGGGAGAAAAGTCGATCATGGCGCCCACGGCGATGAAAATCAGGATGGGGAACAGCTCGTTGGCAATGCCGGCGTTGAACAAAACCGACAGAAAGCCGGGCTCCTCCGCCGTGCCCAGGGCGGAGGGCATCATCGTGGCCAGCACGGGGGGCAGGTTGGCCAGGATGCAGCCGAAGCCGATGGGCAACAGCAGCGAGGGCTCATAGTCCTTCTTCACCGCCAGGTAGATCAGCACCCCGGCAATGGCAAACATGGCCAGGGTTTTCAGGCCCGCTGCGGTAAACAGATAGGTTGCGCCGGAAAACAGCTCTGACAGGATGGCTTCCATGGGAAACTTCCTCTCTTTCTCCGGAACGTCCGGGTCGGGGTGAAAAACTGCCCCGCGCCGTAAACGGTCGGGGCAGAAGGGAGCTTACAAGGAGTTGACCAGGTCGTACAGATCGCGGCGGAAGGGGCGCTCGGCCTTGAGGGCGTCGGCGATGGGCATGTAGAACACCTTGCCCTGGCGGGTGCCGATAACCTGATTGCTGATGCCGTCGCGCAGCAGGCGCACGGCCAGGTTGCCGGCCTCAAAGGCGAAGGCGCTGTCCTTGGCCACGGGCTCGGCGCCGCGCTGGGTGTAGCCCACCACGGTGGCGCGGGCCTCCACCATGCCGCACATGCGCTTCATGATGGAAGCGAAGCGAACGGCGCTGATGGGTTCGCCCTCATAGCACTTCTTGCCATGCTCGTTGAGGAAGGTGTACATATCAAAGGGCGCCATGGATTCCCAGCAGCCCTCGGCCACGATGATGGTGGCGCGGGTGTTGCCCTTGGCAATCAGCTTGTTCAGCCGGGCGGCTACATCCTCCACGCGCCAGGGTACCTCGGGCACCACGACGATTTCCGCGCCGGTGGCACAGGCTGTTTTGAGGGCAATGTCGCCGCAGTGACGGCCCATGACCTCCACCACGGCGGGGCGGTCGTGGCTGCGGGAGGTGGCGCGGATGGAGCGCACGGCCTCGGTGCATACCTGCACGGCAGTTTCAAAGCCCAGGGTCATTTCGGTATACGGCAGATCGTTGTCGATGGTGCCGGGAATGCCGATGCAGGGAATGCCCATTTCGCAAAGACGCATGGCGCCCTGGAACGATCCGTCGCCGCCGACGACCACCAGGCCGTCGATTTCCATGTCATGCAGGGTCTTGACGGCTACCTCGCGCCAGGCAGGGTCAAGGAATTCGGTGCAGCGGGCGGTGCGCAGATAGGTGCCGGGGCGGTCGGCAATGTCCAGCACAGTGTCCAGGTACAGCTCCTGCAGATCGTCGTGGATGCTGGTGGACTTGCGCAGAAGGCCGTTGTAGCCGCGCTTGATGCCCACCAGGGGCATGCCGTACATCGCCGCGCTCTTGGCAATGGACATGATGGCCGCGTTCATGCCCGGCGCGTCGCCGCCGGAGGTCAGTACGCCAATCTTCTTCATGTTGAAGTCGCTCCTTCTTGCTGATGCATCTTATGCTTTATCCGGGCCGGAAAGAATCCTGCCGTGCCGGGTCAGAATTTCGGCCCGTCCCCGGATTTTCATGGCGGAGGTATTGTCGGTGAACTGGGCGACGATCACCTCGCCCGCATCCAGCTTTTCAGTATGGAGCAGACGTGTGTCGCGCCCCCGGGTCATGCCAATCAGGTTCACGCCGTTTTCCAGCGCTCTGATGACGATATAATCCCCCGTTGAGGGATCCTTCGTGCGTTCGTCCACAGGCATTGCCTCCTTCCTTCCGAACACTGCTTAGTATAGCATAGCTTGCCGCAAGTTGGAAGGGGCA
>CAMDVP010000156.1 GCA_945877525.1 uncultured Clostridia bacterium
ATTGACGAGGCTGCGCCGGACTGCCCCACGCTGAAGAACCGCGTGCTGGTGCGCACCCGTCGCCCCGGCTGGCTGAGCTATGACGAGGGCTTTGCCCAGGCCAGCGATGTGTGGGAGAAGCCGACAGGGGCGGACTATCCCAGCAACGAGGATCTGCTGCTGCTCTACTTTACCTCCGGCACCACCGGCATGCCCAAGATGGTGACCCACAACCACCTGTACCCCCTGGGGCACATCCTGACGGCTGTCTACTGGCTGCAGGTGGAGGACGGCGGGCTGCACCTGACCGTCAGCGAAACCGGCTGGGCCAAGTCGGTCTGGGGTAAGCTGTACGGCCAGTGGCTGGGCGGAAGCTGCGTGTTTGTGTATGACTTTGACAAGTTCAAGGCCACGGAAATCCTGGCCATGATTGAAAAGTTCCACATCACCACCTACTGCTCGCCGCCCACCATGTACCGCTATATGCTGCAGGAGGACTTCAGCCGCTACGACCTGTCCAGCCTGAAGCACTGCTCGGTGGCGGGCGAGCCGCTGAACCCCGACATGGCCCAGGAATGGGTGAAGCGCACCGGCGTGGAGCTGCGCGAGGCCTTCGGGCAGACCGAGCTGGTGGCTACCCTGGCCACCTTCCCCTGGATGAAGGTGGTACCCGGCTCCATGGGCAAGCCCGCGCCCCTGTATGATGTGGACCTGATTGACGAGGAAGGCAATTCCTGCCCGCCCGGCGTCAGCGGCGAGATTGTGATCCGCACCCATCACGGCGCGCCCATCGGCATGTTCAGTGGCTACTACCGCAATCAGGACATGACCGATGACGTTTGGGACGGGAAAATCTATCACACCAAGGATGTGGCCTGGCGCGACGAGTGGGGCTACTACTGGTATGTGGGCCGCGCGGACGATGTGATCAAGTCCAGCGGCTACCGCATCGGCCCGTTTGAAGTGGAGAGCGCCCTGGTGGAGCATCCTGCCGTGCTGGAAACGGCCATCACCGGTGTGCCGGATCCCCTGCGCGGCCAGGTGGTGAAGGCGACCATCGTCCTCAAGCCCGGCTGGGAGCCCAGCGAAGCGCTGAAGAAGGAACTGCAGGATCATGTGAAGCACATGACCGCGCCCTACAAATATCCCCGCGTGATTGAGTTTGTGGACGAACTGCCCAAAACCATCTCCGGTAAGGTGCGCCGCGTGGAGCTGCGCGCTAAGGATTCGCAGAAGAAGGAGTCCTGATACACAGGCAATGAAAAGCGGCCCTGCTCCGAGGAAGAGCAGGGTCGCTTTATGGCATGCTTACAGATTGATTTCCAGCCGCACGGCCCGGCCGATGAAATTCACTTCGCTCAGCTGGGCGGTCTGCGCGTCATACTCCCGGTCGTAGCTTTGCAAAAGTACCTGGAAGCCGTCCAGCTTCTTCACCTTGCGCAGATACCGGTGCGCGTTGTATTCCACCAGCATCACCGCGCCGTCCACCGGGCTTTGGGCAGGGACGATCAGCGCCCTGTCGCCGGAGTGGATGCGGAAGCCCCGCATGCTGTCGTCCGGGGCCAGGAAATAGAACACCTTGTCGGGGTTGGCGCCCTCAATGCGCCCGCTTTGGATGGGCAGCAGCTGATAATCGACGGGCTTCATGACTGCGTTCATCACGGGTACGCGCTTGAGTACGCTGGTCAGCGCGTCCAGCCATACGCTGCCGGCCACACCCTCATCTTTTTCCTCGGTGGAGGCCACCTTTTCAGCCTCCTTGGGCTTGGGCCTGGCCACGGCCTTGGCCAGCTGGGGCTGCACCGAGGCCAGGTCGACGGTGGCGGCAATATCATCCAGGGTAAAGTCGGCTTCGTTCTGCTCCCGCAAACCGATGGTTTTCAGAATCCGACGGGCCTGATCGTCGGCGATGATGCGGGTACCCGCTTCCACCGCCATGATGTAGCTTTCGCTCACGCCGCACTTGCGGGCCACCTGCTTGGGCGTCATTTTCTGACGTACCCGCTCGGTGCGGATCAAATCTCCCAGTCTGCTCATGATGGTTCCTCCGTTTTTAATAATAGGTAGATTTTTTCTTCCAGCGCCTGGGGCAGGGGCTCCCGCGTGACGCGGCGGAAGCGTTCGGGATGTTCAATCCCATGGCGCTCCCACCACTGGGCGATGGAGTTTGCCCGCGCCTCCTTGCCGATCAGGCTGTAGAATACATACCAGTCCTCCAGGTGCATCAGGGGCACCTGCGCGCCCTGCACCTCCGCATACCCTGCCACGGCGCTTTCGTCGAATACCCAGTGCCATTCGCCCTCTGGCGTATGCAGCGTCACACCGGCCATCACGTCGAAGTCTGCGCCGTCAAAGTGATAGGCGCCGTGATATGCGTCGCCGCTGTTCTCCCTGCCGCCCATGCCCAGGTGGGCCAGGATGCGGTCGGCCCGGTCGATGTTGCCCTCCATGACCATCACGTCAAAGTCGTGGTAGCCCTCCAGAATGCCCCGCTGGCAAAGCAGCCAGCTGGCCCCCACCGCCCAGGTGATCTCCGCGGCGTTCAGCTTTTCCGCCAGGCGGCGCAGCGCCTTTTCCTTCAATGCCATCCGGTTCCCTCACTTCTTCACGGTCTGTACAGGCCAGCGATCCCGCACCAGGTCGAGTCGCTGCGCCGCGCCGCCCAGGTTAATGTATAAATCATAAAGCCGGGCCGCCTCCTCCGGCGGCAGGCTGATTTCTCCCTGCACTGTTTCCTGGCCTTCGAGGGTCACGGCAAAGGAGTCCGCCTGGCTGCGGGCCATGGCGCGAATCAGCGGCAGGCTTTCATCCGACAGGCACACGGCGTAATCCTCATAATACACCATGTCGTACTCGCTGACCATGTGATTGACTTCAAACACATAGTTCACGTTTCCAGCGGTGACGGTCAGCTTATTGGCTGCCAGATAACGGTCGGAAACCAGCGACACGGTCAGCCGCATGAGGGTCATGTCCTCGTTGGGATCCTCCACAAAGTCCAGGTAGGCGGTCAGCTCCTCCCACGCATCCTCCGTGTGCCCGGAAAAGGGCTGCCCTGCCGGGCGGATCACCGTGCAGGCGCTGCCCTCGTCGGGAAAAACGGTCATGCCCTCTGTCTGCTCAAGCGCCGCGCTGTCAAAGCCCTCGGCCAGTGCGCTGCCCGTCAGCAAAAGCGCCGCCAGCAGCAGGATCGCCAGCTTACGCATGTCCCTCACCTCCGTCTCAGCCCATTATAGCACAACGCGCCGCCCTTGGGAACCCCGGCGGACACAGCGCCTGTAGAAAAGAATTTTCCGCTGGGATATGGCCGCTTTTTGTGGTATGCTCGTCTTACATGGTGAAAGGGGGCCTCCTCTCATGCAACCCGACCTGTCGCCCGACCGGGACGCCGTTCTGGAGCGGCTGATGAACCAATATGGCACTTCGCTGTTGCGCATGTGCTGCCTGCACCTGCGCGATGCTGCCCTGGCGGAGGATGCGGTGCAGGACACCTTCCTCAAGGCCTACCGCCGCCTGGACGGCCTGCGGGACGAGGGCAGCGAGCGCGCATGGCTAATGGCCATTGCCATCAACACCTGTCGCGATTATCTGCGCACGGCGTGGCTTCGCCATATCGATCGCCGTGTGTCCCTCGACCAGATGCCCGAGGGCTCCTGCGACGCATCCTTTCAGGACGAGACGGTGCTGAAGGCCGTGATGGAGCTGCCGCCCCGGCTGCGCGAGGCGGTGCTGCTCCGCTATTACCAGGACATGAAGCTGCGGGAAGTAGCTGGGGCTCTGGGCATCGGGCTTTCCACGGTCAAGCAGCGCCTGGATCGGGCCAACGGCATCCTCCGCGCTCGGCTGGAAAGGTGGTATTTTGATGAGGAATAAGCGAAACGAATTGCAGCAGATTGTGGATGAGCGCCTGTCCTCCCTGCAGTGGGACGAATGGCACAGCCGCGCCGTCCTGCGGAAAATCAGCAGTCGGCCCTCCAGGGCGCGCCGGGGGCTATTGCCCCGGCTGGGGGTGGCTGCCGCTGCGGTGGCCGTGATGGGGGCCGCAGTGCTCCTGGCGCTGCCTAGAATGAGCGTACCGGACACGGTGACAGCCACACAGCCATCGGAAACCCTTTCCTTCGAGGTGGTTTTGCCCACCGCGGCGCCTGAAACGACGGTGGATCCCTGGTCCTGGCAGTATGTGACTTCCTGCATGACGGAGGTGTACGGCTATACCCAGGAAGAGGTTGACACGCTGTTTGACTTCGCCTTTGTATGGCAGGGGGAAACCCTCAGCGCAACCGCCTGGGTCAAGGAGCATCCCACCTGGGTGTATTCTTGGGAGCTTGACCCCGCCGGCAAGGAGTGCCTCAGCTCGGATACGCCCTTCAAAAACGGCTATGTGTATTATCCCGGCGAGGCCACCGTTCGGGATGGCCTGCGCGCTGCCATCGACGGCGGCTGGCTGACCCGCTGGCAGCGGGAGGATCAGACGGCATTCCTGCAGTGGCTGCAGGAATGGGGCCCCACCATGACCAGTACCCTGCAGTCGGGGCTGGAAACGGGCGGGCTCACCGCAGCTCAGGCGGTGACGGAATACTTCCGCTCCTGCTTCGGGGACGAAAGCACCTGGACCCAGCCCACGCAGGAGTGGCATGACGAGATTGTCACCCAGCTGCCTGCGGCAAGCGAAAACCTGGAGGAAGATACGGCATCGGTGTTCAGCCAGGAGGCGCTGGCGGTGTATCAGGCGAGGCAGGCGGTGAAGGGAAAGTACGGCCTGACCACTGCGGCGCTGGGCATTCCCTATGTGACCAGCTATACCTCCGATGACAGCGGCTGGACGGTGACCCTGGCCTGCGACGGACAGCTGAACCGCCGCCTGGTGGGCGCCTATACTGTGACCAGCCGGGACGGCACGCTTGAGGCCGCCTGGAGCCATGACGATGTGGATCCCGCCCTATGGCAGGACGGTAGCTTCAATGAAACGGCCTGGGGATGGCCTCAGCTGCAGCGCGCCCTGGGCGAGGGGAGAGAGGAAGCCGCGCGCCTCAGCAATGAGATCAACCAAAGGGAAAACACCCCCATTGCTACCCATGCTAACGGCGCGTCGGTGTGGAACAGCACCACGATGGTGACCTTCCCCCGGGCGGACGACCTGTCCCCCAATGAGGCCCACAGCTTTGCAAGGGCCGCCCTGGAAGTATATTTCGGCGCGGAGGCCGCGCTGGAAGCCTATGGCGAGGAAGCCGCCGAGGTGGATGCCCATGCCATCAACACCGCCTCCGTGCAAAACGATGGCAATGCCCAGATGGTTATCGATGGCCAGGAAGTACGCATGTGGGAACTGTCCTTTAGCCTGGAGGTGGAGGGCGTGCGATGTGACGGCGTGGTGTTCGTCAATGCGCAGACCGGGCTGGTGGAGGCGGTGGAGTACACAGCGCTTGGCAACGGGTAAGGGAAAGATCGGCCAAAAATGAACAAATTTTGAATTGTTAGCACTCACTGCAAATGAGTGCTAATTTTCTCTTGCAATTCCATGCGGGCCGTGCTACAATACCCTCCAGGGCAAAGCGCCCGAAAATGAAACCGTTTTTTCACCTAAGGAGGTATTCACCATGGCTATTGAAATGGAAAAGGGCTCCGTATCCATAGACGCGCAGAATATTATGCCCGTCATCAAGCGCTGGCTGTATTCCGACAAGGATATTTTCCTGCGCGAGGTGGTCAGTAACGGCTGCGACGCCATTACCAAATACAGGATGCTCAACCCCGGCACGGAGGAGCCCATGAGCGTCACCGTGTCCGTGGACAAGGAAAACAAGACCATCGCCATCAGCGACACCGGCATTGGTATGACCGCCGACGAGGTGCGCCGCTACATCAACCAGGTGGCGTTCTCCTCCGCCGCCGAGTTCATGAAGAACTTCGACGAGAAGGACAAGGAGAAGGGCGACATCATCGGCCACTTTGGCCTGGGCTTCTACTCGGTGTTCATGGTGTCGGACAATGTGGAAATCGAAACCCTGTCCTACCAGGAGGGCGCAGAACCCGTACACTGGGCCTCGGCCGACGGCATGGACTTTGAGATCAGCCAGGGCAGCCGCGCCGTACACGGCACCACGGTGATCCTGCACATCAGCGAGGAGGAGAAGGAATTCCTCGAGATGTACCGTGTCCGCGAGGTGCTTAACCGCTACTGCGGCTTCATGAATTCTCCCGTTTATCTGGAGGATGTGAACGCCAAGCCCTATGACAGGCAGGTGCCAGTGGAGGGCGAGAAGAACGAGGACGGCTCCCAGAAGATGGAAACCGTGCAGGAAATGCCCAAGCCCCAGCTGATCAATGAAACCGCCCCCCTGTGGCTCAAGAAGCCCTCCGACTGCACTGACGAGGAATACAAGAGCTTCTATCATAAGCTGTTCGGCTATGAGGATCCGCTGTTCTGGATTCACCTGAACGTGGATTATCCCTTCAACCTGAAGGGCATCCTGTATTTCCCCAAGCTCAAGAACGACTTCGGCACCCATGAGGGACAGATCAAGCTGTTCTCCGGCCAGGTGTTCGTGGCGGACAACATCAAGGAGGTCATCCCCGAGTTCCTCATGCTGCTCAACGGCGTGATCGACTGCCCCGACCTGCCCCTGAACGTAAGCCGCTCCTTCCTGCAGAACGACGGCTATGTGAAGAAGATCAGCGCCCACATTACCAAAAAGGTAGCGGACAAGCTGACCAGCCTGTTTAATACCCAGCGGGAGACCTATCAGGGCTACTGGGACGACATTGCGCCCTTTGTCAAGTTCGGCTGCATGAAGGACAGCAAGTTCTATGACAGCGTGAAGAACGTGCTGCTGCTCAAGACCACCGCCGGCGAATACCTGACCCTCGAAGAATACAAGACCCGTAACGCCGACAAGGCCGACAAGAAGATCTTCTACACCAACGATCCCAAGCGTCAGGCCGCCTCGGTGGAGCTGTACACCCAGCGGGGTATCGACGTGGCGGTGCTGGATCACCTGATCGACAACAACTTCGTGTCCTTCATGGAGTACGGCAACTACGGCGGCAAGGAGGAGGACGCCATCACCTTCGCCCGGGTGGACGCGGATGTGTCCGGCCTGACGGAAGAATCCGACGAGGGTAAGGAGCTGGATGCGGACAAGCTGCAGAGCCTGTTCCGCAAGGCCCTGGGCAAGGAAGAACTG
>CAMDVP010000157.1 GCA_945877525.1 uncultured Clostridia bacterium
CGCGGGGTCCAGGGGCAGCGCCCCTGGCGGGAGTCCAGAGGGCAGCGCCCTCTGGGCTTTGCCCATATTTGCGGCAATTTACATAAGAAAGGAACCGGGTGGCAAGGATAATGGAAAACAGCAGTGGGATGGATGTGCGCATGAACGATCAATGGACGCTTCCCAACGGCCTTCGCGTGATTGGCGAAAGGCTGCCGTATCTTCGCTCGGTCTCCATCGGCGTATGGCTGGGCGTGGGCTCCATGATGGAACTGCCCGGTGAAAACGGTCTGAGCCACTTCCTGGAGCATATGGTGTTCAAGGGCACGGAAAAGCGCTCCACCCGGCAGATTGCCGAGGAAATGGACGCGGTGGGCGGCCAGTTGAACGCCTTCACCGGCAAGGACTGCACCTGCTTCTATGCCAAGGTCATTGACGAGGATCTGCCCCTGGCCGTGGATATCCTTGCCGACCTGACCTGCCACGCCACCCTGGACGAAAAGGAATTTACCAAGGAAAAGGGCGTGATTCTGGAGGAAATCTCCATGGACGAGGATTCCCCCGAGGATCTGGTGCACGAGCTGCTCAGCCAGGCCCAGTTCGGTGAGCAGAGCCTGGCCATGCCCATTTTGGGTACCACGGAGCTGATCGAGGGCTACTCCCGCAGCGACCTGATGGCCTACCGAGCCAAGCATTACTGCCCCGCATCCACCGTGGTGGCCCTGGCGGGTAATTACGACCCCGAGGAAGTACGCGCACTGATCGAGCAGCACTTCGGCGCCTGGCACAACAAGCCGGATGCCCGCGCCATGGACGATCAGCACCCGCTTACAGGCCGCACCATTGCCAAGGAAAAGGACACCGAGCAGCTGCACCTGTGCCTGGGCTATCCCGGCACCCCCTATGGCGGAGAGGGCATCTATCCCCAGGCTGTGTTGAATAACCTTCTGGGCGGCTCTATGTCCTCGCGCCTGTTCCAGCGCATCCGCGAGGAGCTGGGCATGGCCTACTCCATCTATACTTTCCCCAGCAGCTACAAGGGCACGGGCACCTTCGCAGTGTATGCGGGCGTGTCGCCCAAGAATGGCGAAAAGGTGCTGGAGGAAATCCGCCAGGAAATCCGTCGCCTGCTGGACAAGGGCATGGATGAGAAGGAATTCCGCGAGGCCAAGCAACAGCTGCGGGGCGGATATCTACTGGGGCTGGAAAGCCCGGGCAGCCGCATGCAGGCCCTGGGCCGAGGACTGCTGCTTCTTGGACAGTCCATTACCCCGGAAGAGACCATTCGCAAAATCGAACGGGTCACCCGGGAAAATGTGATGGATATGGCCCAGGCCATCCTCATGGCGGAGCCATGCATTTCCGTGGTGGGCAAGGGCGCGGACAAATTCCAATTCTGACAGGCTGAAGGAGAGCGCATGAACGAAAGAATTGTGGCGCTGGATATTGGTGACGCGCGCATCGGTGTGGCGGTGAGCGACGCAATGCGTCTGATCGCAAGCCCCGTAGAGGTTATCCGCCGGGTGGGCTTCGGTCCGGATGTGAAGCGCGTGCTGGAAATCTGCCGGCAGTATGACACCAGCATCGTGCTCAGCGGATTGCCCTATAACATGGACGGCACCCTGGGCTTCCAGTCGGAAAAAGTGAGACTTTTTTGCCAGCAGCTTGAAAAAGTCGGGCTGACGGTGTATTATCAGGATGAGCGGCTGACCACCGTCACCGCCGAGCACGCCCTGTTGGAGGATAACATGCACCGGGCGCAGCGGCGGCAGAACGTTGACAAGGTGGCCGCGGCGGTGATTCTCCAGCAGTGGCTGGACACCCAGAGAAACTGAAATTTTGCCTGCGGGCACGAAAGCGAGGATTCATGCCATGACCATGAATGAAAATGACAACATCATTGATCTGATTGACGACGAAACCGGCGAGTCCGTTTCCTTTGAGCATCTGGCCACCATCGAGCACGAGGGCGAGAGCTATATCGCGCTGATGGTGATTGACGAGGAACACGACAACGATGAAGAGGGCGAGGTCGTCATCATGAAGATTGAGGACGACGGCGAGGGCGGTGAGTGCTATGTGACCGTGGACGACGAAGCCCTGCAGGAAACCGTGTTCGAAAAGTTCCTGGCGCTGATGGAAGAGGCCGAGGAGGCCGACGAGGACGAGCAATGAGCGAGCATGAGCTGAGCGACGCCGTGGTGGAGCTGACTGCCCCCGACGGGCAGGTGTACCGCTTCCGCTATGGCGCGACCATCCCCTACGCGGGACAGGATTATGTGGTGCTGCTGGAAATGGAGAATACCATAAGCGGCGAGGAACAGATTCTGGTGACCCGCCTGGAGGAGGAAGACGGTCAGCTTTCCTTTGTTGTGGCGGAGGAAGAGGACGTGATTCAGCAGGTGTTCGACAAGTATGTGGCCCTGACCATCCATCAGACGGTGGAGGGTGAGTGCGGCTGCGGCTGCGGGCACTGCCACGGCTGCGGTGAGGAATCGCAGGAATAACGGGGGAGCCGCGCTTTGGCGGCTCCTTTTCATGCAAATGGATGACAAAGCGCACCGGATTCGTTTGGATAGGGGAGGGGCGAATGCGTCCCTGCCGAAGGAGGACGAAGGATGAAACGACTGCTTGCCCTGGCCCTGGCGCTGTGCCTGCTTTCCTGCGCTCTGCCTGCGGGAGCGGAAACGCTGCAGGACTGCCATCGGGTGACGGCAACCAAGAAGGACACCACCCAGGACAACGGCAGCGTCATTCGCCTGTGGACGCTGGACACGGCCCTGGACAGCGTGGACGAGGCACTGGCGGCTATATCCGATGAGTATGTGTCCCGCCTTGGCCCCACGCTGCAGAAGGCTGCCAACAAGACCAGCAAGAACTCCCGCCTGGAGGTGGAAACCCGTTACAGCCGCACGGGCCTGACATGGATGAGCTTTCTGGTGCAGGCGCGGATGACCTACCACAGGGAGCTGATTGGACAGGAAATCACCAGCCGCACCTTTGACATGACCACCGGCGAGCGCATCCTGCTGACAGACGTTTTTGCTCCGGACAGCGAGGGCTGGGGGCTGCTGGAAAGGGCCGTTCGGGAGCAGGCGGCGGCCTACTGGCCCGAGGAGGAACCTGACGCGGCGGCGCTGAAGGCCCTGTGCGCAAGGGACAGCCTGGAGCAGCTGGACTTTACGTTCCATGGCATGTCGCTGGTGCTGCATGTGCCGGCGGAGAAACTGTACCCCGAGAAGCGGACGCTGATGGAAATCACCCTCATGTATCCTGAGATCCGCCCCTTCATGACTGAAAAGGCGCAGATTGAGACCGACAACCTGGCCTACTACAAAACCTGCGCCCTGACCTTTGACGACGGGCCCAGCCGCACCAACACCACCCTGACCCTCAATTCGCTGCTGGAGGCAGGGGTGCGGGCCACCTTCTTTGTGCTGGGCAACCGTATCGGCTCCTACGAGGATCTGGTGCAGCGCGAGCATGACGAGGGCAACGCCGTGGCCTCCCACAACTGGCACCACGGCAATGTGAGCAAGTCCTCCGCCTCCGCGCTGCGGGCCATGGTGGACAAGTGCGACAAGGCGATGATTGCCGCTATCGGACTGCCTACCCGCTACAACCGCGTGCCCTACGGCCTGTATCCCCAAATGATCAAGGCCAAAACCGGCTGGCCCCTGATTCAGTGGAGCGTGGACACCTACGACTGGCGGGGTCGCTCCACCAAAACGGTGCTGAACACCGTACGGGAGCAAATCAGCGACGGGGATATCATCCTTTGCCATGACATCAAGGACAATACCCCCGCGTCGGCCCTGGCCATCGCCAATTACCTGGCGGAGGAGGGCTTTATGCTGCTGACCATCGACGAGCTATTCGCCAAGGACGGGGTGATCCTGGAGCCTGACACGGTGTATTACCGCTGCGTGGAGGGCGACACCAGCATCAAAAAGAAAAACTGACAAACTGGAATCTGATGGAAATCGTAACAAGTATTAAATTGTGGTTAATAATTGACAGCGAAGTTTCTTAATGATATAATTGATCCGCAATGTTTTTTGCAATGCATTGTGAAACAAAGGAGGACACTGTTCCCATGAAGAAGCTGCTGAGCCTTGCGCTTGCGTTGACGCTACTCACAAGCGCCGCATCCGCTCTGGCCAATACCGTCATTGACCCTGATGAGAATCGTGGTATCCAGCTGGTTGAGGCTGGACTGAATGAGACAGAGGAGGGCGTGAGCCCCACTACCGGCCGTGTATTTTCTGAACTGGACACGCCCGAAGGCTTTGTGGGTCAGGCGGTAACCGGACGCTACATGCCCATGCTGGTGCAAATTGACAACACTGCCGGCGGCGTAGACCGGGTGGCTCCCTGGGGGGCTTCCTATGCCGATATCATGTATGAAACGCCCCTGTATAAAAACGGCGTGACCCGCATGTCCTACCTGTTCTCCGACCAGATTCCCGACAGCGTGGGTCCGGTGCGTTCGGCCCGCATGGGCCATGTCTGGCTGCGCGAGGAGTGGGATGCCGGCTTTGTATTCTATGGACAGCAGGAGTATACCGCGACAAACGTCAAGGCTGAACTGAGTCAACTGGGTGTGTACAAAAAGGGCCTGGCCTTCTCCGGCATTGTGGGCGAGAACAAGCCCTGGAAGAAGTTCTACTCCCGCCGCCATGGAAATGGCCTGGCCGCCCCCAGCAATGCAGACGCCAACGTGGCCGGCATGTATTCCCTGATTGACGAAAGCTACGTGGCGCCCAACCATGCCTTCCGCTTTACCGACGAAGCGCCCCAGGGCGAGAGCGTCCAGGAAATTCGCATCAAGACCGGCGCCATGGACTATGGCTCCAACCTGATCTATGATGTGGACAGCGACCTGTATTTCCGCTATATGCGCCACAAGGACGACGAGCTGGTGCCCTACGAGGACCGCGATACCGGCGAGCAGATTGCCTTCACCAATGTGATTGTTCAGTTTACCGATGTGCTGTGGGTGCAGGGCGACGCTCCTGTGGCCTTCCAGGTAGGCCGCTACTACTACGACGGCAAGGGCGACAAGGTGGCCGGCGGCAATGCGGACATCTTCATGGGCGGCGTGCATATCAAGGGCTACTGGCAGCGCGACGACATGGCGTCCCGCACGGTGTTCTATGGCGAGGACGGTCAGGAAATCGAGCTGCAGCGCGGCAAAACGCTGATTGTGGTGGCTGACAAGAATAACTGGGAGGTTTCCTACCAGTAACCTGACGGTATGACAAAGCGCGCATCCGATCCTCCGCGGATTGGGTGCGCGCTTTTCTTTGCCAGAAAGCGGGCCGCTGCGTTCATACGGTGCTGCAATAAGAGCATATGCTATTCTTATTCTAAACGATTATAAGGATGTGGAGCGAAGGAGTGCAGAGGGCGACGCCTCGCCAGTGGCGAGTCCGCCGAAGGTGGAAGTCGAAAGCGAAGCGACGATGACCGCAAAGCCCTCTGCTCGCCTCCGCAGAGGCGAAATCCTTTTGCCGCATACGAAAGAGATGATTTAGAAACAGATTATTACTAAGCGAGAACAGCATCACTTTCCCGGGGATTTTTGTGCCCAGGCCAGCACGGCCTGCGCGGCGGGGCGCGTCATGCCGGGCACGGCCAGCAGCTCCTCCTCCGTGGCCTGGCGCAGCGCCTTCAGCGAGCCGAAGCGGTTCAACAGCGCCTTGCGACGCTTGGGGCCAACGCCGGGGATGTCCTCCAGCTGGCTGTGAATGAACGCCTTGCCCCGCAGCGCCCGGTGGTGGGTGATGCCGAAGCGGTGGGCCTCGTCGCGGATGCGCTGCACCAGGTGCAATTCCGGCGTATGGTGATCCAGGCGGATGGGTTCTTCCCGATCCGGGAGGAAGATTTCCTCCTCCCGCTTGGCCAGACCAAACATGGCGACCTCCGCGCCCAGCTCCTTGAGCGCCTCCAGGGCAAAGCGCAGCTGCTGGGGGCCGCCGTCGATGAGCACCAGATCGGGCAAATCGCTGAACTTGCCGCCGATGGGGGATAGCCCCTGGGCCTCGCGCTCGGCCTTTTCCTGCAGGCCATGGGAGAAGCGGCGGGCCAGCACCTCGTTCATGGAGGCAAAGTCGTTGGCCCCCTCCACGGTCTTGATGCGGAAGTGCCGGTATTCCTTTTTGGCGGGCACGCCGTCGATGAATACCACCATAGAGGCCACGCTCAGCACGCCCTGGGTGTTGGAAATGTCATAGCCCTCAATGCGGCGGGGCGGCCTGGGCAGGCCAAGGATCTTCCCCAGGGAGGCAGCCGCTCCCACGGTGCGCTCCTCCCGGATAGCGGTGCGGGCGTTGCGCTTTTCGAGGGCGTCGGCAGCGTTCTTGGCGGCCAACAGCACCAGGTCGTGCTTCTCGCCCCGGCGGGGTGTCCGCAGAGATACCGCCCCGCCCTTCTGATCCCGGAGCCACTGCTCCAGCTGCTCGGCGCCGCCCTCCGGCAGGGCCTGACACAGAACGTTTCGCGGAATCAGGTTGCCATCCTCATAATACTGGGTGATGAAGGAAAACAGCACCTCGCCGGGGTCCTCCGCTCCCTCGCGGGGCAGGGGAAAGTGGTCGCCCCCCAGCATCCGCCCGCCCCGTACATACACGATCTGCACCATGGCGTCCAGCCCGTCCTGGGCCAGGGCGATTATATCCTGCTCGGCCTGCTCAGTCTGGATGGCGATCTGCCGCTCCATCAGCCCGGTTACATCGCGGATTTTATCCCGCAGAAGGGCAGCGCGCTCGTACTGCATCTTTTCTGCGGCGCGCATCATGTCCTGCTTCAGTCCGTCCACCACCTGACGGTAGTCCCCGTTCAGGAAGGCCAGCACGCCGTCCATCATCACGCGGTAGGCTTCTTCGGTGCATTTGCCACCGCAGGGGGCCATGCAGCGGCCAATATCATAATTGATGCAGGGGCGGCGGGGAGATTTGAGGGGCAATGTCAGCTTGCAGGTGCGCAGGGGGAACACGTTCCGCACCGCGTCGATCACCTGCTTGACCGCCGTTGCGCCGATGTAGGGGCCGAAATACTTCGCGCCGTCCTTTTCCATGCGGCGGGCCAGGGTCAGGCGGGGATACGCCTCCCGCAGATCCACCCGCAGGTAGGGGTAGTGCTTGTCATCCTTGAGAAGAATGTT
>CAMDVP010000158.1 GCA_945877525.1 uncultured Clostridia bacterium
GGATACAGTGTGAACAGGCCATTTCCGAATACGGCTTTCTGGCCAAGCATCCCACAACGGGCGGAGCGATTGCCTCGCCCTTCATTTCTATGGCCCAGCAGTACCTCAAGCAGATCAACCAGCTGTGGTACAAGAGCGTTTCTCCCTCTCTTCCCTTCGTGTACCACACCGGACGCTGTGACCCCGAGCTTTCCTTCCACACCACCACGAAAACCGAGGAGCAGATCCTGCTCCACGTTGTCACCGCTCTCATTCACAACGGCGCCTTCCTGCTGGTAGATGCCATCAACCCCGATGGCAGCATCGTGCCCGAGGTATACCATCATATGATGAAGAGCGTTTACGAAAAGACAATGCCCTATGAAAAGTACATCTCTGGCGACCTGAATACCGACGTGGGCATCTGGTTCGCCAGTCATGCCAAGTTTGACCCCAATGAAACCGGCATTGACATGAACGGGAAGGATTACAATCCCCGCCACTACCTGGAAGACCCTGTGGCCATGGCTTCCATCCTCCGGGAAAACAACACGCCGTTTGACGTGATTGGCAGCAAGAATATCCGCGACTACAAGGGAAAGGTGCTGGCGCTGTGCCACGTTGCAGGCATTCTGGACAAGGAAATGGACGACATTGAGGCCTTTGTCGAAAAAGGCGGTAGCCTGTATGTCTCCGGCCCTGTGGCCAATAAGCGCCTGGAAAAGCTGCTGGGCATCCATGTGACAGGACAAACCGAACACAACTTCACCTACATGGATCCCGCGGATGACGAGGGAACGATGACAGGCTTTACCAGGCTGGCTCCCATGACTGTGACCGATCACCAGTATGTGTGTGAGATTTTGTCCGATGACGTACAGGTGCTGGCCACCAGAACCCTGCCTTATGCCATGACGGACACCGAGGTGTTCTCAGCCATCCACTCCAACCCGCCCGGAATTCACACCGGCGAGCCCTGCATGACCATGCGCCGGCAGGGAGATAGCCGCCTGATGTGGGTCGCCGCCCCCATCGAGTCTGCCCGTCCCTACATGAGCCGTCAGGTTGTCAACAACCTGATCAAGCTCCTCGTGGGCGAACCCTCCTGGGCTTCCAACGCGCCCAAGTTTGTGGAGGTTATTTCCTGGGACAAGGACGGCGAAACCTGCTTCGCGGTGGTAAACGAGCAGGAAGAATCTCCCGTTGTACCCATGACCGACATTTGGGTGGAGGTACCCGGCGAGCATACGGCCGTTGCCCTTCCCGACGAAACGCCGCTGCCTGTTGTGCATGAAAATGGCAGGACAAAGGTCTTGCTTGAACGCGTAGAACTGTTTACGATGTTCAAGATTCAATGATGACAGTAGCCGGGTGCTGCTTGCACCCGGTTTTCTATGGAGGATGAAGTATGCTGCTCTTCACGCAGGCAATCCCCCGCCCCGCTATTTGGGGCGGGACGCTGATTCGCGAGTATTTCCATTATCCCCAGTTCCCGGATGGCATTGGGCAGAGCTGGTCCTTCTCCTGCATGAAAGGGGAGGGTGAAAGCAACATCATCACCGACGGCCCTTATGCAGGCAAAACACTGCTGGACGTGTGGGAGCATGAGCCGCAGCTGTTCCATTCCCGTCATGCCCGTTTTCCCGTCATTATCTCTCTGGTAGCGCCCATGGATGATTTGAGCATTCAGGTTCACCCCACTGATGCCGTGGCCGCAAAATCCGGCTATGCCACCGGCAAGAACGAGGCGTGGTATTTTTTGGAGGCGCCAGAGCATTCCACCATCGTTTATGGCCAAAATGCCAGGGACGAAGCAGGACTTCGGAATATGATCGCGAAGGATCAATGGAGTGATCTGATCCGCCATCTGCCAGTCAAGCAGGGGGACTTTGTCTATCTGCCCGCCGGCATGGTGCATGCCCTCAAAAAGGGCAACATCGTCTACGAAATCCAGCAGTCCACGGATGTGACCTACCGCTTCTTTGACTATCACCGCAAGGATGCGAAAGGCCAGGAGCGTCCCCTTCAGCTGGAAGAAGCCATTGCGTGCGTCGATTACGCTCTGGATGATACCTGCGCCCACCCGGAGCAGGCGACTTCCCGGCTTGCGGGCGCCACCATCACGACGTTTATTGCCAACGATAGCTTCTGTGTCAGGCGATACGAAATCAGCGGAACGCAGGATTTCTCCTTTGACACCTACCAGCTCATGACCTGCGTCAAGGGCGAGGGCAGGGCGAACGGACGCAACATCGGCATAGGGGAAAGCTTCCTTGTAACCGCAGGCTCTGCGCTTACCCTGGAAGGCAACTGCACCCTGATGTGTACCAGCGAAGAATAACCGAAACAGGTATCCACCGGACCATCCGACAGATCCGTCCTTTGGGATGCAGAACGGGTGCGGCGCTTTATTCGCCGCTCCCCCTTTCCGAGATTCTTCAGGGCCGAAATCGACTGACTCTCCATGATGACGGAGGCCAGGGACTATGCCGGACAGCCTTTGGCCGCGCAAGTGCTCTTCAAGATTCATAAGGCTGCCGTTTGCAGAAGCAGAAACCACCTGAACTGCACCATTCAGACGGATAAGTGCCGCAATCAAAAGGCGCTTCATCGTGATAGAATATCTACGGAAAGGCGGTAAGATGAATGAAAGTTGCGGTTTTTTACGGAAAGGAAGATATTCGGATTGACCATCATTATCCTGTCCCTGAAATCGGCCCCGATGGTGTGCTCGTGCGGGTGAAGGCCTGCGGCGTGTGCGGAACGGATTTGCATATTTATTCCGGCGCACAGGGCGCTACGGACTGCAATCCCCCTGTGATTCTGGGGCATGAACTGGCAGGAATCGTGGAAAAAGTAGGAGAGAACGTGACCCGTGTGCGCCCCGGTCAGCATGTGTCTGTTAACCCCAATATCTCCTGTGAAGCCTGCACGGCCTGCCGCCGCGGCGATCCACACTTCTGCGATCACATGATGGCCACCGGCGTCAATTACGACGGCGGGTTTGCCGAATACTGCGCGGTGCTGGAAAAGCAGGTGTTTGTCGTTCCCGACGATCTTCCCTTTGAAGAGGCCGCCATGGGCGAGCCTGTCAGCTGCTGCCTGCATGGCATCGACTTGTGCAATATCAAGTGCGGAGATTCCGTGATGATCGTGGGCGGCGGCTCCATCGGCCTGATCATGCTGCAACTGGCCCGCATGAGCGGCGCGGCCCGCACGGTGGTGCTGGAAACCAACGAAGCCCGCTTCTCCCTGATTCGCTCCCTGGGTGCGGACCTGGTGCTCAACCCCCTGAAGGATGACATCCACGCCGCCCTGGCAGAAAACGGGCTTGACGATATTCGCGTCACCATCGAGTGCGTGGGCCGGAAGGAAACGGTGGAATATGCCATGGAATATGCCGGAAAAGCAGGCACCGTGATGATTTTCGGCCTTACGGATCCCGACTGCGCCGTTGCCTACTATCCCTTTGGCGCCTTCAAAAAGGAATTGACCGTAAAAACCTCCTTTGTGAATCCGAACACCCAGGGTCGGGCGGTGGATATTATCAGTTCCGGCCGGCTGAACCTGAAGGATATCATCAGCGAACGCTTGCCGCTGGATCGCATTGGCGAAACCTTCGTACCCGGCCCGCGGGCAGGAAAGGTCATGATTGTATGCTGATGGACCCGGATCACGGATAATGAGGCATCACGGGTCAGGGTATTATTCACATCGGGTATTTTCGGAGCATAGGACAGCTTCCATGATGTTGGCCTGAATGGCAGCATGGTGAAGTCTCCCATGCTCCTTTTTTCATCATTTCTTTTGATTTTCGCCTGGTGATGCCGTCAAGAAAAGCCGCTGTCCTTGTTTTTTCTATGTTCTCCCCTCCCGATTTATTGACAGCCGGGGCATGCATGGCTATACTCTTAGGTGTTGCATGATCAGTTGTACAATGCATCAACCACTGACGACGGGGTCTTGGCTTCGCAAAGTGGTTTATTTTTTACGCAGAATGTTTCCACGGAAACATTTAGAGGGCGGCATGCGATGAATAACTTTATCATCCAGATGGATGAGCAGGTGGTCAAGCTCTTTGGGATCCAGGAGGTGCTGGAGAAACGAAAGCATGACTACGGCACCGGCGATGAGCTGACCACAAGGGAGGTTCATATCATCGAGGCGATTGGCTCCTATCCAAACTGCAAGGCGGCAGAGCTGATCGACATGCTCGGCATTCTGAAGGGAACCTTCAGCAAGACCTCGCTTCAGCTGGAAAAACGGAAGCTGATCCTTCGTTACAACCGGCCGGGCAACAACCGGGATGTGTATTACAAGCTGACGGAGCAGGGCAAACGCGTTTTTGATTGCCACTATGCCTACCACGAAGCGCGTTCCGCCAGAATCTATTCGATTTTCCGAAGCTACACGCCGGAGGAGCAGGAACTGGTTCTGCGCTTTCTCCATGATTACGGCGAATACCTGAACGACTATCTGTAATACGGAGGCGGATTCAGATGAATTCCATCAACATGGATTGCTACATTCTGCGCAATGCCAACATCGTAACCATGGAGGATGACAGCATTCTGTATGGTTATGACCTGTTTGTGGCTCAGGGTAGAATCTGGCGGATCAAGAAGCACATCGATATCAGCGATGTGCGGGAGATCGACTGCACCGGCAAGTATCTGCTGCCCGGCCTGTTCGACAACCACATCCACATGGACTCCAATGAAATCACTGAGATGCTCATCGCCTGCGGTGTAACGACTGCCCGCAACATGTGGGGTCTGGCGGAAACCCAGCAGTGGCGCCGTGAGATCGACGCCGGCCTTCGCCCCGGCCCCACCATCTACTCCACCGGCCCCCTGACAGACGGCGTTACCTACTGGAACGGCTCCAAAATCGTCAAAACGCCCGAGCAGGGACATCTGGCAGTGATGGAATGCTTCCATCAGGGCTATGATTGGGTCAAGACCTACCCCAGCATTCCCAGGGACGCCTTCTTTGAAATCATGCGCACCGCCAATGAGCTGGGCATGAAGGTTATCGGCCACGGCAACTACAATGTGTCCTTCCGGGAGCTGGCCGACTGCGGCTACTATTCCCTGGAGCATATCTCCTGCCTGCCCAAAACCAGCCAGGAGGAGGATATCGTCTATCTGGCCGAGTCCGGCATGTGGAGCTGCCCCACCGTGGTGGTGGCCAAGACCATTGAGGATTACGTCCATGCAGGCCGTCCCCTGAGCGAGACGCCCCATTACAACGCCATGAACCCCTACTGGCACCGCGACTGGGAGAACATTACCCAGTGGCGCAAGTCGCTCCACCGCTACGACAATTACGACTTTGAGGAGGAGTTGGAGCGGGAGCGCATCTTCATGAAGCACAGCGACAGGATCCTGCTTGGCTCCGATGTGCCCAACCCAGGCGTGACCGGTGGCTTCTCCGTGGCGGAGGAGCTGCAGAATCTGATGAAGTACTTCGGCATGACCGCCTATCAGGCGCTGAAGTGCGGCAGCGTAAACGGCGCCCTGTGCATGGGCATTGCCGATCACGTCGGCATGCTGAAGGAAGGGTTTGACGCAGACATTCTGGTTCTCACGGAAAACCCGTTTGTCAACGTATCATGTGTAGCTGACTTTGAACTGGTCATCAAGGGCGGCTGCGTTCATGATAGAGCATGGTGCAATGATCTGCTGAAAACCGTGCGGGAACGCCCCCGCACCGAGATCATTCCGCTGATGCCCGAACAATAATTACAGGAGGTAATGACCATGAAAAAGCTTGTTTCCCTGGTGCTGGCGCTGATGATGCTCGTTTGTGCCGTGCCCGCAGCCTTTGCCGGCGCTGCCGACAATAGCCTGACCGTCATCCTGGGCGCCGAGTTCTCCACCCTGGATCCCTTGGCGTTGCCCTCTTCCTCTGAGATCAACTTCTGCACCAACATTTTTGACAGTCTGGTGAAGGTTGGCGAGGATCTGTCCATCCAGCCCTGCCTGGCCACCGAGTGGACCGTGTCCGGGGATGGCCTGACCTACACCTTCAAGCTCCGCGAGGGCGTGAAGTTTCACAACGGCAATGACTTCACTGCCGAGGA
This sequence comes from uncultured Clostridia bacterium, assembly GCA_945877525.1. Lineage (GTDB taxonomy): Bacteria > Bacillota > Clostridia > Christensenellales > Aristaeellaceae > UBA11524. Next base: position 6,065 of record CAMDVP010000158.1, read on the forward strand.
CGTGAAGCTGTCCATCGAGCGCTTCCGCGACGAAACCTGGATGCAGTTTGCTTCCTTCGCCGTTGACAGCTGCGAAATCGTGGACGACTACACCGTGAACGTGAACCTGAAGTATGCTTACGGCAACTTCCTCACCATGCTGTGGTACTGCGCCATCATCGACTCGGATTACTATGCTTCCTGCTCCGCCGACGAGTTTGCCCGCAACCCCGTGGGTACCGGCGCATACAAGTTTGTGAAGTGGGACGCCGCGCAGCAGGTTGTGCTGGAGGCCAACGAGGAATACTGGAACGGCCCTGCCAACATCAAGACCATCGTGGTCAAGTTTGTGGCCGACAACAACCAGGCCTATATCGCCGTGGAGAACGGTGAGGCTGATTTCTACTTCAACGTGACCGCCACCGACTTCCTGCAGGCTCAGCAGGCCGGCGTGCTGGGTACCGACAGCTGCCGCAGCAACTATTTCTACTTTGCCTCCTTCAACTCTGATGTGGTGCCCAAGGAAGTCCGTCAGGCGCTGATGTATGCCGTTGACCGCGACGTGCTGAATGTGTTTGTGAACGAGGGCACCGGCATTATCGGCAACATTCCCCTGGTGGAGGGTCAGGAAGGCTATACCACCGATATCATGACCTATGAGTACAACCCCGAGAAGGCCAAGGAGCTGTTGGCTGCCGCCGGCGCCGAAGGGCTGTCCCTGAACTACTACTACGCCGAGAACGCCTTCAACAAGAAGCTGGGCGAGGCGCTGCAGGCCATGTTCTCCCAGGTTGGCGTGAACCTGGAGCTGACCCCCGTTGAAAGCGGCACCTGGTGGGCCACCTTCGACACCGAGCCCTATGGCATGAGCCGCGGCGGCTATCCCATGGAGAAGGCCAACACCGACAGCTGCTACTATGATATGTTCCATGGCAAGAACGGCACCTTCAACGTCGCCCACATCAAGAACGACGAAATCGACGCTCTGCTGGATCAGGCCCGTGTGGAGCTGGATCCCGCCGTCCGCAGCGATATCTACATCAAGGTGAACCAGATTCTGGCCGAGGAATCCTATTACATCG
>CAMDVP010000159.1 GCA_945877525.1 uncultured Clostridia bacterium
GTCCGTGAGCACCATGGACTGCAGCACGTTGACCATCTGCGCCAGGTTGGCCATGATCACCTTGTCGCTGTGTCGGTTGAAGATGTTCAGGGTCACCGCGGCAGCCACCGCGTCACGCATGGTGTTTTGCTGGAACAGGAAGGCGGGGTTTGTGCCCGCCTCTACGGTGTGCCAGGTACCCCACTCGTCCACCACCAGCTTCACCCGGTGTGTCCTGTCATAGCGGCGCATCATCTGCCAGTGGCCCTCAATCAGGCCCTCCATGGCCATGGCCCGGCGCAGGGTGCGGTAGTAGCAGCCCTCGTCAAAGTCCGTGGCGGAGCCCTTCTTCTCCCCGGGAAACTCGTCAATGTCGTAGTAGTCCGGCATGGTGTAGTAGTGCAGGCTCAAGGCGTCCATGTCCTGTCCGGCAATGCGCATGAGGGTGTCCGTCCAGGCATAGTCCGCTCCGTTGGGGCCGCAGGCGATGCGGAACAGCCGCTCCTGCCCGAAGGATCGCACCGACCCGGCGTACTGCCGGAACATGTCGGCATAGTATTCCGGGCGCATGGGGCCGCCGCAGCCCCAATTCTCATTGCCGAAGCCAAACCATTTCAGCTTCCAGGGCGCCTCCCGGCCGTTTTCCCTGCGCAGGTCGGCCATGGGTGATTTCCCGTCCATGGTGATGTACTCCACCCACTCCGCCGCCTCCCGCACGCTGCCGGAGGACATGTTGCAGGCCAGGTAAGGTTCGCATCCCACCTGCTCGCAGAAGTCCAGGAACTCATGGGTGCCAAAGGCGTTGTTCTCGGTCACGCCTCCCCAGTTCCGGTTGACAATGTGCTTTCTTGCCTCCTTCGGGCCCACGCCGTCCTGCCAGTGGTAGGTTTCGGCAAAGCATCCGCCGGGCCAGCGCACCACCGGCACGGATACCCTGCGCAGCGCCTCCGCCACGTCCGAGCGAATGCCCCTCACGGCAGGAATGCCGCTGTCCTCGCCCACATAGATGCCCTGGTAGATGCACCTGCCCAGGTGCTCGGTAAAGTGTCCGTACAGGTGCCGGGAAATCACGCCGTATTTCCGTCCGGGATTAACCGTCAGCAGGGATAGCTTCATTGGGGAACCTCCTCTATGCTCCTTGTTTCATCACAGGTATTGAGTTTGATCGTCCGATGGCTGCCAGGTGACCGTCATTTTCCCGGCCCGCAGCGTCCGTCCGTCGAAGGATGGGGCTTGCGCCCGGGCATAACGGAGAAATGCCTCCATATCCGCCCATTTCCTTCCGCCGCATACCACCAGATAGGCCGTGTCATCGCCATAGGCGCGCCACTCGCAGCCGGGATTCATGCCCTGCTCATAGGGCTCCAGCTCGGCGGAGCACCAGATGGCCAGATACCCCGTACCCTTTCGCAGCGCAAGCCACCCGTCCTCCCGCCGCACCTCATCAAAGCGGCAGGCGGGACAGTACAGGTGGGTGTAGTGCAGCGGATGCTCCAATGGAATGTGATACACCGCCCCCAGCATGCCGTGCATCTGCCGCAGGGCCGGCATCACGCCGTTGCCGTGCCAGTATCCCGGGCGCATATCGCCCCGCTCGGACATGGAGCCGGGGTGATTGGCAAACACTGCCGCCGTGCCGTCCAGTGCCGCGTACCACATGTGCTGCTGATAGCCATAGGTTCCCGGCTGAAAGCAGGTGGTGCCGTGGAAACGCTCGTTGAAGGACTTGGTGTAAGCATGGGTATGGGTGTCCGCGTCCGGGCGCAGGGTTTCGTTTGGCCAGCGGCGAAAATCAGGTTCCTCCCGGGGCGACGCCACGGAGGTCAGGCAGTAGTCATCGTTCTTTTCCAGAAACACCCGGGCATTCCCCGTGACATAGCTTGTTTCCACAGGTTCGTCCATCAGGCGCTTCAGCCCTTCCGGCAGCCGGTAGCCGCTGCCCGCGTAAAAGCCCAGCCAGCCCTCGCCAAAGGAATAGGGCCGGGCGGGATCCAGCAGGTTCACCAGCGCCATGGCCCCGCTGGAAAAGGGGTACAGCACCCCCCGGTACACCCGGCCCATGGGTGCAATCAGCCCATCCTTGAAGGTGTGCAGCGCCAGCATGCCCAGCAGCCTGTCCGTCACCCCTTCCGCCCGGGCTGCAAGCTCCTCCGGGCCGAAGTCAATCACGCTGAGCAGCACCGCAAAGGTCACGCACATGTATACCGCGCTGAGGAATTCCTCAAAGCCGCACCGCGCCACGTCCTCCAGCCATTGAGCCACCCGTCCGCACCCCATGGCGGACAGCTCCCTGCCCGTCATGCCCGCCCGGGGAAACACATCCTCCGGATACATCTCCCCCGCCAGCATAGCGCTGGTATAGAACATCAGCGCATGGTTTTCGCTGAAAAAGCACATGCCGTCAGAGCCATCCATGTCCATCCAGTAGCGGTAATGCAGAATCACCTGCCGGGTGCGTTCCTCCAGCCCGGCAGGAATGCCGCAGCGCTTTATATAGCGGATCAGTCCGCACATCATGAAATCGGAGCAGTCTACCCGTTTTTCAATCAGCTCCAGGGTATAGGCATACAGCGCCCGATCCTCTTCCCGCACCTCCCCCACCGCCCACCGGGCCAGCATGTTCGCCATGGGAAAGTGGATGCCCTCCCCCCGGGGACAGCTGCGCACATGGGCAATGCGGCGCAGGATGGCCGTCAGGTTTTCCTGCACGGACAGGCCTTTTTCGCCATACTGCGGCTGCAGCCGGGACGTGCGTTCCAGCGTTCGGGAAAGCGCGGCGCCCGCCGCCTCCATCGACAGCCGCACATAGGGCCAACCCTCCGGCAGCACAGCCTCCGCCGTGCCTTCCGCCACATGGACAGCTTCGGCTTCCTCCATGTCTCCGTCCGGGCCGGGTCGGCTGAAGGTCATGCGGACGCCCTCCGGCGCGGGGTACGGAAACACCAGCGACGCGCCGTTCAGGCGGGTGTCCAGCAGGAACCGCTCCGCATCGTGCACAGCCCCGGCATGGGCCTCATCCGCCAGGTCGAAGGTCAGTACCTCCTTGCCCTCCAGCAGCTGCAGGGCAACGATGCTGCGGGTGTCCCTTACCCCCAGGTTGCAGCAGCACAGGTAAATCAGGTTGCGCCCCGCCTTCAACGGCAGCGTCGCCTCCCGGCGGCTGATGGGCTTGTATACCGGCCTGTCAATCCTGCAGATTCTCTCCCCGTTCAGATACAAATCCGCCGCCGCATAGGACCACAGCGCCGCGCGAACCGGCATATCCTTCGGAGCCACAACGCACACCGCCACGTCAAAGGACACCCGCCGCATCAGTGAATAGAACGCTGAGCAGTCCACAAAGCCGCTGCCCGGATCGTCCTGCACCCGCCACGGCATCCCCAGGCGGCTGAGCATCCCCAGCTGCGGTGCGCACGATGCCTCCGCCGCCGGAGAGCGCACCGCCACCGTCTCCCGCAGCCGCGTCTCATATCGGATTTGCTGCGTATCCCGCAGTTCGCTCTCAAAGGGCTCTTCCCTGGGCCCGCTGACCATATAACAGGTTGCGTAGCCCTGCCTGTCCGGCTTCCAACGTCCCGCCATGCCATGGGCTCTCCTCTCATCGCAAAATCCATGCTTTTTCTATCATACACCCGGTTTTTCCTCCCGTCCAGTGCACATGCTGCATTCCGGCGGCAGAAAGGAAAAAATTGCTTTCCGGCGGAACCTATGATATAATGATGAAAATTCTTTCTGACAAGGGGGATTCCCATGAATATTCTCACCCCGCCCATGGGCTGGAACAGCTGGAATACCTTTGGCAATGACATTTCCGACGAACTGATCCGCACCACCGCCCGCGCCATGAAGGACAGGGGCTACCTGGATGCCGGCTACCGCTACATCGTCATCGACGACTGCTGGAGCCTGATGGAGCGCGACGGGCAGGGACGCCTGGTGCCGGACCCCGTCAAGTTCCCCCACGGGATGAAGGCGCTTTCAGACTATGTGCATGACCTGGGCTTCCTTTTCGGCATGTACTCCTGCGCGGGGGTGCGCACCTGCGCGGGCTACCCGTCCTCCTTCGACCACGAGTTTATCGATGCCAAAACCTTCGCTGAATGGGGCGTGGACTACCTCAAGTACGACTTCTGCAATTTTCCCTCCAGCGCTGAGGGCAAAAACCGCTACGCCACCATGTCCATGGCGCTGAAGGCCTCGGGCCGGGACATTCTCTTCGCCGCGTGCAACTGGGGCACAGACAAGCCCTGGCAGTGGATGAAATCTCTGGGCGCGCATATGTACCGCTCCACCGGCGATATTCAGGACAACTTCAAGTCCTTCTCCTCCATCGCCCTGTCCCAGCTGGACAACTTCTGCATGTCCGGGCAGGAGTGCTTCAACGATATCGATATGCTCACTGTGGGCATGTATGGCAAGGGCAACGTGGCCCTGGGCCGGGCCTGCACCGACGAGGAATACCAGACGCAGTTCGCCCTGTGGTGCATGCTGGGCGCGCCGCTGATGCTGGGCGGCGACGTTCGCGCCATGAACGGCTTCTGCGAAAAGCTGGTGCTGAACCGGAATCTGCTGCGCATCAATCAGGACAGCGAGTGTCGCCCGCCCTATGTGGCCTATCGCGGCCGGGTGTTCTACAACGGCCCCGACGCGGAAAACCACTGGGAGGAATACCCAGACGGCGGGCTGACCCTGTTCCGCCACCTGAGCGGTAACGAGTTTGCCATCGGGTACTTCAACCTGTCCCCCCGTCCGGCGGAAATCCCCTTCACCTTTGCTGATGCCGGCCTGCCCTACGGCAGCGGCGTGGCTCTTGCATTGACGGACGCCATCACCGGCGAGGAGCTGGGCGTGCGCCGCGACTACTGCAACTTCCGCCTGGAGCCCCACTGCAGCCGGGTTCTGCTGGCGCGTATGGTGCAGGCCCCGTGAGTGCATGCAGGCAGTGCGGCAAGCCCCTCACCCCGGACGAGGTGGCCATCACCCGCAAGCTCATCCACCGCGGCGCATCAGAGTTCCTTTGTATTGATTGTCTGGCCCGGTATTTTGAGGTGCGCCCGGAAGACATTGAGGAGCGCATCCGTCACTTTAAGGAAATGGGCTGCACCCTCTTCAAGCAGCCATAAACGCCAGGGGCGGCTGATGGAAATCCCGTCAGCCGCCCCTTTTATTTGTCCTTATTCAGCCTGATTGTTTTCCTTCCCTGCGGCTGTTGATCAGATAAATCAGCATGGCGCAGACAATGGGCAGCAGCATGAACGCATACATCTGCCGGTAGCTCAGATACTGCGCTACAAGGCCGGCCACGGTGGCGCCGATGCCTGTTCCAGCGTCCAGCCCGATGAAGAAGGTGCTGCTGGCCACGCCGCGGCGCTCCGGAGTTTCCCGCTTGTAGCTCCACGCCTGCAGAATAGGCTGCAGTCCGCCATAACCCATGCCGTACAGCACCGCGGCAATCAGAAATACCGGCAGCGAGCGCGCCATGGCAATCAGCACAAATGCAGCAAGCATCAATGCCCCACAGCCGTAGATCACCGTGCTGAAGCCCAGCTTATCTGCCGCCGTGCCGCCCATGGGCTTGGAGAAGAACAGCGCCACCGCATACACCGTGAAGAACAGCCCGATGGACTGCACCTGAATGCTTTCCGCATACAGCGCCAGAAAATTGCTGACGGACGCAACGGAAACCGACATCATCAGCACCATGACCATGGGAATCAGGCACCTGGCCGAGAAAAAATCACTCAGGCGGAAGGATTGCTTGCCGGGAGCGGCGGCCTTTCGTGCCACCGGGCGAAGGCGGAGGAACTGGGTCAGCACAAGGGCCAGCAGCGGCATCAGCGCAGCGGTGACAAACAGGGGCGTGAAGCTGCCCCCTTCGATCAGCCACAGGCCCAGGTTGGGGGCAATGGCGTTGGAAATGCAGCTTCCCAGGCCAAAGATGCCAATGCCTGAAGCCAGCTTGTCCTCCGGCAGCGTCTGCGCGGCAATGGTCGCCGTAGCCGTGGTGGTGATTCCCCACGCGAAGCCATGAATCAGGCGGAAAACTAGCAGCATGCCCACATTGCCGCTCAAGACATACCCGACCTCGCTGACAAGCAGGCACACAAGCCCGAAGGTCAAAAGCCTTTTCAGGCTGCACTGGGTCATCATCCGCCCGGAAAACGGCCGGACGATCAGGGAGGAGATGACAAAGAAGGTGGATACCAGCCCCGCCACGCCCGTTGTCATGCCAAGGGACACCACATACTTGGGCAGCGTGGGATTGAGTATATGAAAGCTGACGGCAACCAGCAGGTTGATGACGAAAATCAACGCAAAGTTGCCAAAGCCCCGCTTCTGTTCTTCCATGCCATGCACCTCTCCTCACGCCAGGTCGCGGCTTACTTCAGCATTCCGAAGGCAATGTTCCTCACGCGATGATGCGTGTACTCCTCCATGTTGGGCACCAGGTTGTGCATATAAACCACCGACGCCTTTTCGGAGGGATCAATGGCCACATAGGTACCCATGTAGCCCGTCCAGCCGAATTCGCCCACCGAGCTGTTCGACATCCGTCCGGGCTCCATCAGGGTGCGAACGCCCAGGCCGTAACCATAGCCGTCCAGGTAGGAGTTGCGGAATTCCTTCAGCTGCGCTTCCGTGAGGTGATTCTGCCGCATCAGGTCGATGGTCTTGCGGCCGATGATGCGCTCGCCCTTGTACTCGCCGCCGCAGGCCAACATCTGGGTGAAGGTCAGGTAGTCGTTCACCGTGCTGAACAGCCCCGCGCCGCCTGCTTCATATTTGGCCCCGGGCTCATGCCGCATGTCGAAGAAGCCGGTGGTGGGCTCCATGGTGCCATCCTCGTGGCGGATGTAGGGGGTCACCATTCGCTCGCGGGTATCGCCGAAGTAACGGTAGCCGGTGTTGGTCATGCCCAGAGGATCAAAGATCTCCTTCTGCAGGAACTCGCCCACCGTCATGCCGGAGACGACCTCGATCATGCCGGCCACCAGCTCGTGCCCGAAGCCGTAAAGCCAGTGCGAGGCCGGGTCAAAGCGCACGGGTACCTGGGCCATGGCACGGAT
>CAMDVP010000160.1 GCA_945877525.1 uncultured Clostridia bacterium
ATCTGGCCGGGATCATGCTGGAGGATCTGGGCTGCGTGAACATTGCCGAGAGGCAGCCCTCCCTGCTGGAGGAGCTGACCCTTGAGGCCATCATTGCCGAAAATCCGGCGTATGTGCTGATCAGCGTCATGGGGGCGGACACTGACGCGGCCCTGCAAAGCGTGGAGCAGACACTGGGGCGGAACCCCGCCTGGCAGGCGCTGGACGCAGTGCGGGAGGGGCGCGTGTATGTGCTGCCCAAGGAGCTGTTCCACTATAAGCCCAACGCGCGCTGGGGTGAAAGCTATGCGTATCTTGCGCACATCCTCTATGGCTGGTAAGACACGGCGTATGTTTGCCATGCTAGCGCTGCTGCTTTTGGCGGCGGCGCTTTTTTCGCTGTGCATGGGGGCCAGCGGCATCTCGCTGTGGGCCGGGCTGTGGGATGTGCTGCAGGGCGTGGACAGCGCTCCTGCCCGAATTATTCTGCATATCCGCCTGCCCCGCACCCTGGCCGCCATGCTGGCCGGGGCGGCGCTGAGTTGCGCGGGGGTCATCATTCAGGGTGTGCTGAGCAATCCACTGGCCGGGCCGAACGTGATTGGCGTGAATGCCGGGGCTGGGCTGACCACGCTGCTGCTGGCGGCGCTGGTGCCATCGGCGGTGGTGCTGCTGCCTGCCGCTGCCTTTGCCGGGGCGCTGGGCGCGTCGCTGCTGATTCTTTTTCTGGCCGACCGGATGGGCGCTTCCCGGATGACGGTGGTGCTGGCGGGCGTAGCGATTAGCTCCATGCTGGGTGCCGGCAGCGATTTGCTGACGACCCTGAATCCTGAGGCTACGCAGGACATGAGCAGCTTTCTCATCGGCGGCTTTTCCGGGCTTACGGCGGTGCGGCTGCGCAGCGCGGCCTGGTATGTGCTGCCTGCGCTGGCGGCCGCACACCTGATGGCAGGCGATCTGGACATCCTGGGCCTTGGAGACGAGGTGGCCGCAAGCCTGGGCATGCACGTCCGGCGGACAAGGGTTCTGCAGCTGGTAGTGGCCTCGATCCTGGCGGGCGGCGCGGTGAGCTTTGCGGGGCTGCTGGGCTTTGTGGGTCTCATTGTGCCCCATGCCATGCGCCGCCTTGTAGGCGGGGAACATCGCTGCCTGATGCCCGTGAGCATGCTGGGCGGCGCGGCGCTCACCACCCTATGCGACCTGCTTGCCCGCACGATGTTCGCGCCCTACGAGATTCCCGTGGGGATTCTTCTTTCGCTCATGGGCGGGCCGTTTTTCCTGTGGCTGCTCATGTATCGGGGAAGAAGGGAGGCACGGGGATGATTCGGCTGGAGGATGTGACCTTTGCTTACCAGGACGAGCCTGTTTTGCGTGGCGTTTCCTGCACCCTGGAGGACGGCTGTCTGACGGCGGTGATCGGAGCAAACGGTTCGGGCAAATCCACCATGCTCAGGCTGTGCGCCGGTCAGCTCAGGCCGGGGAGCGGCCGTGTGCTGGCGGAGGGCAGGGAAGCGGCGGCGTATGCGCCTAAGGCCTTTGCAAGGGCAGTGGCGTATCTTCCCCAAAACAGGCCCATGCCGATGATCTCTGTTCGATCATTGGTGAGTCACGGCCGTTTTCCGTATCTTGGAATGACCAGACGAATGCATCCCGAGGATGAAGCGGCGGTAGACCGAGCGATGGAGGTTTGCGGCGTATCGGCGCTGGCTTCGCGGGAATTGCGGACGCTCTCCGGCGGGCAGCGGCAGCGGGCGTACCTGGCCATGCTGATGGCACAGGGCTCGCAAAACCTGCTGCTGGACGAGCCTACCACCTACCTGGATGTGCGGCACCAGCTGGAATTGATGACGCTTCTGCGTCAGCTGAGGGACGAGGGTCGGTGCGTGTTGACCGTGCTGCACGATCTGCGGCAGGCTGCCGCATGCGACCGGGTGCTGGTACTGGAACAGGGGAACATCATCTTCGACGGCCCGGGCAGCGGGCTGTATGGCTCCGGCGCGCTGGAGCTGGCCTTCGGCATTCGGGCTGTGCCTGGGGCAGAGGCGGGCTTTGTGCCCGTCAAAATGGCTCCGGACGGCATATAACCGCCCGGAGCCTTGATGTTTTTGGTGTGACAGCTTTCATGGGGCCTTACGCGGCCTCCACCGCGCCGGATTTCCGCTGCTTTTCGGGCAGCACCACGGCGAAGGTGGTGCCTTCGCCCACCTTGCTGCGGACGCGAATCTTCCCGCCGTGGGCCATGATGATGATCCTCGCGATGGACAGTCCCAGCCCGTGACCGCCGTTCTCAGCCTTGCGGGCGGAATCGGAGCGATAGAAGCGGTCGAAGATTTTTGGCAGCTCCTCCTTGGAGATACCCGGCCCATTGTCGGAAAGAATCAGCGTACAGCCGCCGGGATAGCTTTCCACCCCCATGACAATGGTGCCGCCCTTGGGGGTGTACTTGACGGCGTTGTCGCACAGAATCCGCATAACCTGCTTGACCATGCCGCGATCCGCCTCAATGGTGCAGTGCTCCATGGGCGAGAAGATGAAATGATCCTCCGGTGTGACCATGGCGGCTTCCTTATGCAGCTCGGCCACTACGTCGCAGGGGTCAAACTGCTCCATTTCCATCATCAGCGTTTTTTTGTCGTGCCGGGCCAGGAAGAGCAGACTTTCGACCAGTTCCTTCATGCTGGCAGTTTCCTGGGCAATGGCGTTGATGCCCTCCTCCAGCACAGCCTCGTCGTCCTTGCCCCAGCGCTTGAGCATGCTGACATATCCCTGTATCACGGCGATGGGGGTGCGCAGCTCGTGGGAAGCATCGGAGACAAACTGCTTCTGGCTGTTGTAACTGCGTTCGATGCGGTCAAGCATGGTGTTGATGACGGTGGCCAGATCCTTCAGCTCGTTTTTCGTACCTTCGATATTGATGCGGTTGGACAAATTGCTGGCAGAAAGGGTGGCAGCCATATCCGTGATATCGCGAATGGGCGCCAGAACGCGCTTGTCCAGGCGGTTGCGCTTGCGGATAAAGTGCAGCATGCGCGCCATGTCGCACAGCGCTACCGCCAGCATCAGCCAGCCCCAGGTGTAAACCGCATAGCTCATGTCGTAGGAGAACAGCAGCACCTGCCCGTCAAGGTTCAGGGGCAATCGAAGGATGGGAGGGGCGGAAACCAGATCGCGGGTGAAGGCGGTTGTGCATATCAGGCGCACCTGATCCTCACGGGTGTCCGGATAGGGTATACCTTCGAGCGCTGCGGAAAAGGACGCGTCCTGAAGGACCATCTGGCTGTATGCGCCATCCTGGTCGGGCTGAGCGCTCAGCGCGCGCAGGGCTACCCGCTGAATATGCAGCCCTTCCACACCTATAAACACTGCGGTGACGATCAAAGCAGCCAGTAACGTGGTGGAAAGCAGCTGCCAGCAGTAGTGCATGGCGATGCGGAAGGTCAGCGACAGGCGAATACTGCTCATGATGCCGCTGATCGTGCGGTGTAGCGCAACGCTGAGGTAGTTGAAGCCGCGGATTTCTCCGGACTGCCGCTTTGCTTCGGCGGCCTTTGCCTTTTTACTCATAACTGAACATATACCCCACGGCGCGGATGGTATGGATGGTTTTCACCTGGAAGGGCTCGTCGATTTTGTGACGCAGATAGCGCACATACACATCCACCACATTGGTATCTCCCGCATAGTCATAGCCCCATACGTCGCTGAGCAGGGTATCACGGGTCACAGCCTGCCCCTTATGGGCCATCAGATAGCGGAGAAGGTCGAATTCCTTTTTGGTCAGGCTGATGGGCGTATTGCTCCAGGTAACGGTATAGCTGGCAGGATCCAGGCGAAGGGGCCCCGCCACCAGGGCAGCGCTGGCAGGCTCGGCTGAGGAGGCCCGGCGCTTTTTCAGCCCTACGCGGATGCGGGCCAGCAGTTCCTCGATAGCGAAGGGCTTGGTCATATAGTCGTCCGCGCCCATGTCCAGGCCCATCACCTTGTCGGACACATCGTCCTTGGCAGTGAGCATGATGATAGGCAGGTCGCTTTCGTGGCGAAGACGGCGGCAGACCTCAATGCCGCTCAGCTCGGGCAGCATCAGGTCGAGGATCATCAGATCCGGCTGCCAGGACAGCGCCTTGTCCAGGCCGGTGCGGCCATCGTAGGCGGTATCCACCTCATAGCCCTCGTGGGTCAGTTCCAATTCCAGAAAGCGGGCGATTTTCTTTTCGTCCTCCACAATGAGAATGCGGCTCATGGGGCGTCTCTCCTTCGGCGTTTGATACATACAGTATAGCACAATGCAGCAAAAAAGGGAATGAGGCGGGAAGCCTCATTCCATGCAGCGTGCGTTACTCAATGGTGGCGTTGGTATAGCCGTCCTTGTCATCCTCCACGCTGACGCTGCCATCCTGGCTTTCCACCTGCACAGGCACCTGAATGGTGGGGGCGGAGCCAGTATAGGCAGTGTGATAGGTGGTGGCGGCAGGGTTGGACTGGTAGAAGCTGCGGTCATCCTTTTTGGGCTCCTGGCTGGGCTTCTGCTGCGCATCATGCTTTGCCTCAGATTCGTCCTTTTCCCGGTCGAAGCCGTCCTCAAACCCCTTGGCAAAGTCGCTCACTGTGGACTTCACATTGTCCGCGGCGTTGCGAACCATCTTTTCCAGATTGGCCGAGGCAAAGGCGCGGTCGTTTTTGTCAAAGGACACGCGGTAGCCAAGGATCAGAACCAGGATGGCCGCGATAATCACCAGATGAGGGCTGATCATCAGCGCCAGGAGGGAGAAGAGCAGGGACAGATTGGCAATTACGATGTCACCCTTCTTCACCTTCAGGCGGAAGCGGTAGAACTTGGAAAACAGACGGCTGAGGACGCCCCGGCTGTTGTGGCTGTTCCCGAAGGAGGAAGCGGAAGCCTTCTGCTGGCTTTCGGGCTTGATGCGTCCGTTGCGCTCCAGGTCTACCAGGGCGCGGGCAACGTTGCCGTTGTGATAGTCCAGCAGGGCGACGGCCTCCTGATAGCTGATGCCGCTCTTCTTGCGGATGAGTTCAATATCTTCGATGGTGTAGCTTGCCATGGTGCATGTCTCCTTTCAAATTCGTCAGCGTTTGTTCAGCTGATGGTCATATCATACCACATCTTTCCGGCGCTGTCTTGAAAAACAGGCGAGGGTTCCATGAGAAAATGATGAGAAAATGCCTTGTGAGTACCGCGAAATTCATTGACATTCAAAGGGAAAGTGCTACAATAAGCGAGGCGTTTTCTGCCCATGCATTGAAGACGCCCCGCACAGACGCGCGCGGCACAAAAGGGAGGTCATGATCCGTGCAAATGTTCATGCTGGTGCTCAACCGGGAGGAGTGCCTGGAGCCTATTCTGGAGGAAATGCTGGAGAAGGGGATCGGCGGCGCGACAATCCTTGAAAGCACAGGAATGATGCGCGTTCTCAACGATGATCAGAACGTGGATCTTCCCATGCTGGGGCTGATCCGCCACTTCTACAATCCCGAGCGGAAAACATCCAAAACCATGATGACCCTGATCCGGGACGAGCAGCTGCCCGTGCTGATGAAGATCATCAATGATAAAACCGGAGGCCTGGACAAACCCAATACCGGTATTGCCTTCGCCATTCCCACAACCTTTGTGGAAGGACTGGATACAAACCAATGAACGTACTGCTTGCCCTGTCCATCGCCATGGCGGTGGGCCTTTTGATGAGCCGCTTTATCCGCCTGATCCGTCTGCCCAACGTGACGGCCTACCTGATTGCGGGCCTGCTGGTGGGCCCCTATGTGCTCAATGTTCTCAGCCCAGAGCTTAACAGTGAGCTGGCCATCATCTCCGATGTTGCGCTGGGCTTCATTGCCTATTCCATCGGCAGCGAGTTCAAGATGACCTATCTGAAGGAAATTGGCGTGAAGCCCATGGTGATTACTCTTTTTGAGGGCTGCACCGCATCGCTGTTTGTGTTCGCAACACTGCTTGTATTGGGCCAGCCCTTGCCCCTGTGCCTGGCCCTGGGGGCGATTGCCGCGGCCACCGCGCCGGCTGCCACGCTGATGGTGGTGCGCCAGTACAAGGCCAATGGCCCCGTGACCAAAATGCTCCTGCCTGTGGTGGCCATGGATGATGCGCTTGGCCTGATGCTCTACGCCATCATGATGGCTATTGCGCGCACCATTGAGCGCGGCACCGCGCTGACGGTAACCACGCTGCTGCTCAAGCCGATGGGGGAGATTCTTGGTTCCCTGGCGCTGGGTGTGGCGCTGGGCCTTGCGCTGGTGTATGTGCTGCGGTTTTTCCACTCCCGCGGAAACAAGCTTGCCCTGACCATCATGATGGTTTTCGCGGCGGTGGGCATGAGCAGCATGTGGGGGCTGAGCAGCCTGCTGGTGTGCATGATGCTGGGCGCGACCATGGTGAACCTGTGCCCGCAGAGCAACGTGATGCTGGAGCAGTGCGACCGCTTTACCCCGCCGCTGTTTCTTCTGTTCTTCGTGCTTTCCGGCGCGAACCTTGACCTGTCCGTGCTGCCCACGGTGGGCATGGTGGGCGTAGCATATGTGCTGGCCCGCGCACTGGGTAAAAGTCTGGGGGGTACTATGGGCGCGGTGGTGGAAAAGTGCGACCGCAACATTGTGAAATACCTGGGACTGACGCTGATTCCCCAGGCGGGCGTGGCCATCGGCATGGCGCGCATGTCCATGACGGCGCTGCCGGAATATGGCGCGGTGATCAACGCGGTGGTGCTTTCCGGCACCCTGATCTACGAACTGACGGGCCCTGTCATTACCAAGATTGCCCTGACCCGCGCGGGAGAGATCAAGTCCGAAAAGAAGCTGGCCGTCAAGTCCACAGCAGCATAACGGCCCCTCCTGCCAATGCAAAACCTCCGTACGCCACAGCGGCGCACGGAGGTTTCTTTTATCCAGGAATGAAAGATCATACTGTTCTCGTTTAAAACGATTGCTTTGTCGAAGGCAGAAGTTTCGCGCCTGCGGGCAGCGTCCGCAGCCTCAATCGTCGCGGCCCAAAGCCGCTCGTTTCGGCTGACTCGTT
>CAMDVP010000161.1 GCA_945877525.1 uncultured Clostridia bacterium
CTTTTCAGCAATGTCCCGGGCGGGCAGGTCGGTGTTTTCCACCAGGGCCCGGGCGGCGGCCAGCGCGTAATTCCCGCCAGAGCCGATGGCCGCCACACCATCATCAGGCTCAATGACCTCGCCCGTGCCGCTGAGAATCAGCATGGACTCATGGTTGGCCACAATCATCAGCGAATCCAGCTGCCGCATGGCCTGGTCGCCGCGCCAGTTCTGGGCCAGGGCCACGGCGGCGCGCTCCAGGTTGCCATTGCATTGGGTCAGCTTTTCCTCAAACTTCTCGCACAGGGTAAAGGCGTCGGATACCGTGCCGGCAAAGCCCAGCAACACCTCTCCGCCATAAATCCGGCGAATCTTGCGTGCGTGGGTTTTAAACACTGTGTGCTCGCCCATGGTGACCTGACCGTCGCCTGCGATAGCGGTTTTGCCGCCGCGCTTGACGGCGCAGATGGTGGTTCCGCGAAATTGTACGCTCATTGCTCTTGTCCTCCGCTTTTCAGAATAAAGTCGGTGATGGCCTGCGCCACCGCATCGTCCACAGTGCATGTCAGGTTATACTCATTGGCCGTGCCGGCAATGGAAGGATCAGCCTCGGGCCGCATGAGCAGATGGTTCACATCCGCCCACAGGCACGTCAGCCAGGGCGCGCTCATGTCCAGCGCAGCTTCCCAGCTTTCCCTGCCCTCCTGCACATTCACCTGGAAGTCACGCTGTCCGTTGATCAGCATCGTGGGTATGGAAAGGGACGTCAAATAGTCCGCAGGCGCGGGATGCTGCGCCATTTCCCAGAAGTAATAGGCGTTCTGTCCCCATATGACAGCGGATTGCGCTTCCTCAGCAGTCATCGCGGGCAGCGCTTCCGCAGCGGAAGCGGCCTGCGCCAGCATGGCGCGGTAGCTTTCCTGCTGCGCTTCCGGCACCGCTTCGGCAGCGTCCGTCAGCTGGCGCAGCATGATCTCCAGCAGTGACCTGTTGCTGCCATTGGCCAGAATCATGCCTGCAAAAAGCCCGTCGCTCTCCGAAACGATGCGGGGCGCCAGCATGCCGCCAAGGCTGTGTCCAAGCAGATAAATGCGCTGGGGGTCAATGCGGCTGTCCTGCCGGAGCAGGTTGCCCGCGGCGATGGCATCCTGAATGGTTTCCTCTTCCACAGTGAAAGCCGCGAAATCCTCCGCAGAGGCAATTTCCTTGCCATACACATAGGTGCGCTTGTCATAGCGCAACACGGCGATGCCACGCTGGGACAGCGCCTGGGCCAGGTCGCGGAAGGGCTTCACTGCCCCAACGGATTCATCCCTGTCGTTGGGACCGGAACCATGCACCAGTACGACTGCAGGCACTGGCCCGCTGGCATCTTCCGGAAGAAGCAGTGTGCCGGGAAGCTGCCAGGGCGCTTCGCCGATCATAACGCTCTCCCCTGCCTCAGCGGATTCTTCGGGTACAGTGGAGGCAGGGGCAAAGTTCATGCCGGCGATCAGCCCGTCCCCGTCCAAAACCACGGTGCAGGTCAGGTTGATGCGGGACATCAGCACTGTCTGCGTGCAGACCATGTAGCCCTGCTGCTCGGCAACAGCCGCGTCGTCCGCCAGACCGAGGTATTCCCCGCCTGCAGCTTCAAGCTGCGCCCACAGCCCTGAAAGCGCCGCTATGGGCAGGGCCGATTGCATGTCGGCGGTCATCCGGGCATGCAGCGCGCCGGTTTCCTCTGGCTGCATCAGGGCGGAAATCACCTGCTCAGCCACGGTTTTTTCATCGTCCTCGCCAAGGGCCGGAAGGGAAAGACACAGCATCATCAGAGAAAGAAGCAGGCAAATAACACGTTTCATATCCACACCTCCATATCTGAATGATAGCACAAATGTTTGAAATCAGTGTGAACAGGCGTCTGAACACCCCGCTTTGGCGATCCAATCCTTCATATATGCCAGCGAACGCGCAGAGATCGCCTCATAGCGCATAGCCTTGTTGCGGATTTTCTTATGCTCCTTGTCCACGGGCAGACTGTCAATGAGGCCGAAGGAGCAGTTCATGGGCTGGAAATTGCGGTTAGGTGTCGAAATATAGCGCCCCATGGCGCCCATAGCGGTGATACCGGGAAGCTCCACTGTGCCATGACCCGCCAAATCGCTGGCCAGAGACATGCCGCACAGAAGTCCGCTGGCGGCGCTTTCCACATAGCCCTCCACGCCGGTCATCTGGCCTGCGAAGTACAGCTGTGGCCTGCTGATGACTTCAAAGTGCGCGTTCAGGAAGCTGGGGGAATTCAGGAAGGTATTGCGGTGCATCACGCCATAACGGGCATAGGCTGCGTTTTCCAGCCCGGGAATCATGCCAAAAACCCGCCTTTGCTCGGGAAACTTCAGCCTTGTCTGGAAGCCGACGATGTTGTACAGCGTACCGGCCTCGTTGTCCTGACGAAGCTGCACCACGGCAAAGGCCTCGCGCCCGGTGCGGGGATCCCGGAGCCCGACAGGCTTCATGGGGCCGAAAGCCAGCACCATCCGGCCCCTGCGGGCCATGGATTCCACCGGCATGCAGCCCTCGAATACACGGGTTTCCTCAAATCCATGCACCTCGGCGGTTTCCGCTGCAAGCAGCGCATCCACAAAGGCGTTATATTCTTCCTCGGTCATGGGGCAGTTGAGGTAGTCGTCTCCCCTGTCATAACGTGACTGGCGGAAGATTCTGTCCATATTCAGGGATTCAAGAGTGACGATGGGGGCCGCCGCGTCATAAAAGTTGAGGGTTCCCAGCCCGGGCAGAGCGGCGATGGCCTGGGACATGGCGTCAGAGGTCAGGGGCCCGGTAGCAATGATGGCGGGGCCGTCTGGAATTTCGGTCATTTCGCGGCTTTCCAGGGTGATGAGCGGGTGTTCGGTCAGGGTTTTTGTGATATAGCCGGAGAAGCGATCCCTGTCCACGGCCAGCGCGCCGCCCGCCGGAACCCGGGCCAGGTCGGCCGCGCGCATGATCAGGGAGTCCAGCAGGCGCATTTCCTCCTTCAGCAAACCCACGGCATTGGTCAACCGGTCGGACCGCAGGCTGTTGGAGCAAACAAGCTCGGCCATCAGGGGCGAATGGTGGGCAGGGGTCATTTTCGCGGGCTTCATTTCAACCAGCGTGACCGCGATGCCGCGCCGGGCCAGCTGCCAGGCTGCCTCGCTGCCGGCCAACCCTGCCCCTACCACCGTTACGTGCAATTCGGGCATTACTCTTCCTCCGTCTCCTCTTCCTGACGAACCTCTATCCGGTGGTGGCACGTCTCATTGGCGCACAGATGCCACACCTCGCCCTTGCGGCCGCGCTTTTCCACCATGTAGCTGCCGCACTGGGGGCACTTTTCCGTCACTGGCATTTCCCAGCTGACGAAGCTGCACTCCGGGTAATGCTCGCAGCCATAGAATTTGCGGTTTTTCCGGCTGGTTTTTTCCATCAGCCTGCCGCCGCACACGGGACAGGGAGCGGCAATATAGGTGACGATAGGCTTGGTATTGCGGCATTCCGGGAAATTCGGGCAGGCCAGGAACTTGCCAAAGCGGCCCATTTTATACACCATCATCGCACCGCATTTGTCGCACTGCACGTCGCTGGGCTCGTCCTTGACCTCCACCTTCTCAATCTGCTGCTCGGCCACCTCCAGGTTGGCCTCGAAGGGCGGATAAAAGTCGCGGAGAATCTGCTTCCAGTGAACCTTTCCCTCTTCCACCTCGTCCAGGCGTTCCTCCAGATCGGCGGTGAATTCAATGTCCACAATGTCGGAGAAGTATTCCTCCATCATGCTGGTAACCATGCGGCCCAGCTCGGTGGGGTACAGGCGCTTCTTCTCCCGGCTGACATAGCCGCGGGAGATAATGGTGGTGATGGTGGGCGCATAGGTGGAGGGACGGCCGATACCCTTCTCGTCCAGCGCGCGGACAAGGGAGGCCTCCGTGTAGCGGTTCGGCGGCTGGGTGAAGTGCTGCTCGCTCTCCACATCGTCTATGGCGACGGCGTCCCCTTCCTTGAGGAGCGGCAGGGTGACCTCGCTGGAATCCTCCGCGTCGTCCGTTCCTTCTTCATAGACCGTGGTGAATCCTGCAAACTTCTTGTGTTCGCCGTAAAAGCGCAGCCCCACGCCGTCTCCTGAAATGTCAGCGGTCATGGTTTCGTACAGGGCGGGGTTCATCTGGCTGGCCAGGAAGCGGTTGTAAATCAGCCGGTAGAGATTGAACTGCTCCTTGGTCAGGGAGTTTTTGATGGAATCCGGGGTGCGGCGCACGTCGGTGGGGCGGATGGCCTCATGGGCGTCCTGGGCATTCTTGCGGCCCTTGTACTCAATGGGCTGTTCCGGCAGATACTCCGCGCCGAAGCGTTCGGGAATATAGCTGCGCAGGGCTGCCATGGCCTCGTCGCTGATGCGCACCGAGTCGGTACGGATATAGGTCACGATACCCTGAGTGCCCTCGCCCTCCAGATCGACGCCCTCATAGAGCTGCTGCACCACCTGCATGGTTTTGGCGGTGGTGAAGCCAAGCTTGCGGCTGGCTTCCTGCTGAAGGCTTGAAGTGATGAAGGGTGCTGCGGGGAGCTTGCGCTTTTCGCCTGTTTTCACGCCGGTCACGGCAAAGTGCGCCGCCTTGATGCGCTCCACTGCGGCCTGCGCCTCTGCGGCGGTGCTGATGGCGGCCTTCTTTCCATCAATGGTACTCAGGCGGGCCAGAAAATGGATCTTGCGTCCGCGGCCCTGGGGCAGCTGGGCCTTGGCGGCAATTTCCCAGTATTCCTCGGGGATGAAGGCCTCTATGTCCTGCTCCCGCATGACCACCATCCGCGTGGCGACCGACTGCACACGCCCGGCAGAAAGCCCCTTCTTGATCTTTGTCCACAGAAGCGGGCTGATCTTATAGCCCACCAGGCGGTCCAGCACACGGCGGGCCTGCTGGGCGTCCACACGGTCCATGTCCAGCAGACGGGGGTTTTTCAGCGCCTGCTGGATGGCCTTCTTGGTAACCTCGTGAAACTCGATGCGGCAGGGCTTGGAGGTGTCCACGCCCAGCACGTTGGCCAGGTGCCAGGAGATGGCCTCGCCCTCGCGGTCCGGGTCGGTGGCGAGGTAAATCTGCGAGGCGTTTTTGGCCTCCTTGCGGATGCGGGTGAGGATGTCGCCCCGGCCGCGGATGGTGATATACTTCAGGGCGAAATCATTGTCCACATCCACGCCGATCTGCGACTTGGGCAGGTCGCACACATGGCCCTGCGAGGCCTCGACCTTGTAGCCCTTGCCAAGGAATTTGCTGATGGTGCGCGCCTTGGCGGGCGATTCCACAATAATGAGCTTCTGTTTGGTTGCAGCCATTTCAGCCTTGCCTCCCAATCAAAGATTCGATCATATTTTTCCGTAGGTTTTGCCGGGCATGGAGCGCACAAGCCCCAGAATCTGCAGCATGGTCAGGGCGCCTGACAGCGTGGGCGTATCCAGACCCGATGCCGACGCCAGCTCGTCAAAGGACATTTCCTGGCGGGCCAGCAGCTGATATACCTCCCGTTGCTCGCTTGACATGGGCGGCAGCTCCGCCTTCTGCGCAGGGGATGGCGCGGGCGCTTCCTCCGCCCAGCCAAGATCCTGCAGCACGTCTGCGGCGTCGGTAAAGTAAGTTGCTCCGTCCCGCAGAAGCTGGTGTGCACCCTCTGCATATTCCGAGCCGACGTTGCCAGGATAGGCGAACACCTCCCGGCCCTGATCCAGAGCGTGATTCACCGTGGTCATACTGCCCGAGCGGATGCGGGCTTCCATCATGATGACGCCCTTGCACAGCCCGGACAGGATCCTGTTCCGCACGGGAAAGTGCCAGCCCAATGCCGGGGTACCGGGCGGATACTCGCTCAGCAGCACGCCGCCCCGCTCGACAATCTGCCGGCGAAGCTGCGCATTTTCCACGGGATAATCCACATCCATGCCGCAGCCCAGCACCGCTGCCGTAGGGCTTCCCCCTTCCAGACAGCCCTGGTGCGCCGCGGTGTCAATGCCCAGCGCCAGCCCGCTGACGATGGTCACTCCGTTGCGGCTCAGCTCGCAGGCAATGGATTTGGTAACGGCCAGGGTATTGGGCGAGGCGCGGCGGGAGCCTACCATGGCCACACACCGCCCCATCAGGCAGTCCGGATTGCCCTGGTAAAAAAGCAGCGGCGGCGGATCGGCAATGGCACGCAGTGCATCAGGATAAGCGTAGTCCTCCATGGACAGAATGCCCAGGTTCAGCCGGCGCATAACCAGCATCATCTCATGCATGGCCTCGGGCCTTCCATGGTCGCGGAGCAGCTCCCGCTGCTGCGCCGTGGCATAAGGAGCAAGAAAGCCGCTTCCCTCCCGCATGAACCGATCGTATACGGCCTCCGCGCCGCCTGCTTCCATCAATACCCCGGCCAGCGCCTCCGGCTTCAGCTGCCCGTAGGTCAGCCATGCGCGGCAGCCGTCTTCCCGCTGATAACGCATGATACCGCCTCCGTTCGCTGCATCAGCTATTTTTTACCAGTAGACGCCTCGGAAAAAAGTTCCTTAAGAAAAACCCGATGACCGAAACATGCTATCACAACTTAGAAAAAAAATCAACTTGATGATTTAGCGGAAGCGGAGCGGCCGAAGCTTGCGCCGATCCGATGCCGCTAAGGAGGTCACCGCCAGTATTTTCCGTCCAGTTCACGGTATTGGATGGCCTCAGCCACGTGGGAGGTGGCAATGTGCTCCTCCCCGGCCAGGTCGGCGATGGTGCGGGCCACCTTCAGCACTCGGCCGTATGCGCGCATGCTCATTCCCATGCGATCCACCGCCATGTGCAGCACCTGGGTGGCTTCCGGGGTCAGCACGCAGTAGCGGCGGCTGAGGCGCGCGTCCAGCTGGGCGTTGCAGTGGATGCCGTCCAGTCGGTAGCGCGCCTGCTGGATTTCCCGGGCGCGGCGTACCCTCTCCGCTACCTGGGCGGAGGACTCGGCAG
>CAMDVP010000162.1 GCA_945877525.1 uncultured Clostridia bacterium
CGCTTAATTCTAAAAATGTCTAACTTTTGGGGTTCACTTCAACCAAATGGAGTGAAAAAGGATGCCGGAAATCAGCTTGATGATGGCGTACAGCAGGCTGATGACCAGGCTGGCATACAGCGATACCTCTGCGCGGTAGGCCATGTCCTCATGGTAGCGCATGCTCCACGAGGAAGCCGAGATCCTCCGAGCAAGCGGACAATCCCGCAAATGAATGCGAATGCGGCGGAGCATGGCGGGCAGGCGCAGGCAGATGACAGCCGTTGCATAGGCGGTGGCGGCATAGCTGGCATAAGCCAGCCAGGTGTTTTTCATCCCGTACGCAAAAACGATGATCAGCGCGGCAAAGCCCGGTATGGCGATCAGAAGCAACACCCATGCCGGTGGAACAAACAGCGTGTAAAGCAGTTTTTTCAAACAGGCCATCCGGTTCCCTCCTGAGGGAATATGGTACGAAGCAGCGTTATAACGAGCGGAAAAGGCGTTCCCTTGTCGATAATAAGCAGAACCGCTTCCCGCGGAAAGGTCGCTGCCGCAATCGCCATGGCCTGAAAGCGGCTGCATCCTGCCACGGCTGTATAAACGGGGAAAGCGAGGGGCCGTATCAGGCGTTGCCCAGCAGTCGCCGGGCAGCCTCCACGGCAGCCCGCGCGTCCTTCGCGTAGGCATCCGCGCCGATGTGGCGGGCGTATTCCTCCGTGACCACCGCGCCGCCCACGATAATCCGCGGCGGCTGCGGCAGGGCGCGAAGCAGGCGCACGGTGTCCTCCATGGCGGGGAGGGTGGTGGTCATCAGCGCGGAAAGCCCCACCAGCGGAATGCGCTGCTCCGCTGCTGTCTGCGCGACGGTTTGGGGCGGCACATCCCGGCCCAGATCCAGCACGTCGAAGCCGTAATTTTCCAGCACGGTTTTGACGATATTCTTGCCGATGTCGTGAATGTCGCCCTTCACCGTGGCGATCAGCATGCGAGGACCCTTTTCCGGGGGGCGGCCGCCAGCGTCCATGGCGCTGCGCAGCACCTCAAACACCCCCTGGGCCGCCTGGGCCGCGCTGAGCAGCTGGGGCAGGAACGCCCGGCCCGCTTCGTATTCCGCGCCCACGCGGTCCAGCGCGGGGATGAGGCTTTCCTCTACCAGGGCCATGCCCTCGTGGTCGGGCAGCGCCTCCCGGGCCAGGCGCACCGCGTCGCCCCGAAGTCCGCGGAACACGGCTTCCTCCAGGGTAAGCCCCGGCACGGCGGCAGAAGCGGGGGCCGCCGCGGGCAGGGCCGCGAACCGCGCCACATAATCGGCGCACCCAGCATCCCGGCCGGACAGCACCCGGCAGGCGGAAAGCGCGTCCATCAGCTCCTTCTGGTTGGGGTTGAGGATGGGCAGGGACAGACCGCACTGCACCGCACGGATGAGGAATGTCTGGGTCATCAGCAGGCGGTTGGGCAGGCCGAAGGAAATGTTGCTCACCCCCAGCACGGTTTGCAGATGCATTTCCTCCGTGACCGTGCGGACGGCACGAAGGGTTTCCTCCGCCTGCTCGGGCTGGGCGGAGGCCGTCAGGGTCAGGCAGTCGACCCACACATCCTCATCGGGAATGCCAAGGCTCCGCGCACGCTCCAGAATGAGCCTGGCGATGGTTACCCGCTGTTCGGCTGTTTTCGGCAGACCGGTTTCGTCCAGGGTCAGACCCACCACCGCCGCGCCGTAGCGCTTCACCAGAGGCAGGATGGCCTGCAGCGACTTTTCCTCACCGCTGACAGAGTTGACCGCTGCCTTGCCGTTATAGACCCGCAGGGCTGCGTCAAGGGCGACAGGGTTGGTGGAGTCCAGCTGCAGCGGCAGATCGATGGCGGCCTGCAGTGCCTTGACCACCCGGGGCAGCATGACTGCCTCGTCCACGCCGGGATAGCCCACATTTACATCCAGAATGTCCGCGCCCGCGTCCATCTGGGCGATGGCCACATCGACAATATAGTCCATGTCGCCGGCAAGCAGGGCCTGCTGGAGGCGCTTTTTGCCTGTGGGGTTGATGCGCTCGCCAATCACCCGCACGCCGTCGATGCACACCACCCGGGTGGGGGTGCACAGATAGCTGCCCGCTTCATGGCGGCGGGTAGGGCAGGGGAGATCCGCCGTGGCCTTCCGCAGGGCGCGGATGTAGTCGGGGCTTGTGCCGCAGCAGCCGCCCAGCAGCGTTGCGCCCAGCTGCACCATCTCCCGCATGGCGGAGGCAAACTCCTCCGGTGACAGGCTGTAATGCCCGTCCACCGGGTCGGGCAGACCTGCGTTGGGCTTGACAATCACCGGCAGCCGGGTGGTCCGGCAGACCTCCTGCACCACGGGCAGCAGCCTGTCCGGGCCCAGGGAACAGTTTACGCCCACCGCGTCGGCTCCAAGGCCCTCCAGGGTACGGGCCATGGCCTCAGCCGTGCAGCCGGTGAAGGTGCGGCCTGTTTCGTCAAAGCTCATGGTCACGAAGGCGGGAAGGGCTGTGTTTTCCTTGACGGCCAGCAGCGCGGCCCGGGCCTCGTACAGGTCGGTCATGGTTTCGATGGCAACCAGATCGGCCCCGGCGGCTTCACCCGCCCTGGCCATTTCGACAAAAAGGTTGTAGGCATCCTCAAAGCGCAGGGTTCCAAGCGGCTCCAGCAGCTCGCCCAGGGGGCCCATGTCCAGGGCCACCAGAGCGGCGTCTCCTGCTGCGCTGCGGGCTACGCCTACTGCGGCGGCAATAACCTCCTCCACGGTGTGGCCCGTCCCGGCCAGCTTGAGGGCGTTGGCCCCGAAGGTGTTGGCATAAATCACCTGACTGCCCGCGTCCACATAGGCCCGGTGGATGCCGCATATCCAGTCGGGGTGGGTCAGGCAGAGCAGCTCCGGTCTCTCGCCCGGCTGCAGCCCCTTTCCCTGCAGCATGGTGCCCATGGCACCGTCCAGATACATGATCCTCTGTCCGTCAAGCGTCACAGCAGGATCCCTCCCTTCGCATGGTGCATTGACTGCGCAGCGCGCAGTAGGCGCAGCCGCGGATGCGCGCCCTTTGCGGCGCTGCGGCCAGGCCGATGACGGCGGAAACCGTCTTTTGCGGATTCATCAGATAGCTCTCCGTCACATATACGCCCAGGGAGACGCCCCCTGCCGCGCGGCACAGGGCTGGCTGCACGCTCAGGGGCAGGTCGCCGTACCCGGGGCTGAATCGATCGGTCAGGTACAGGTCGGGAAACCTGGCGGCAATTTCCTCCTGGGCGCGGTCGCAGCCCTGCTCCACCAGGGCGCTGCCGCAGCTATCTGCCAGGGCAGCCAGGGCCATATCCCGCTTTTGCAGGCCACGCAGCCAGCTGTCGTAGGTCAGCCCCAGGGTGCACAGCAGCAGCACGGCCCGGGAGCATTCCGCCAGCATGCGCCCCGCGGTGTTTCCGGGAAGCACCAGCCCGGCCCCGGGCAGCGCGACGCCATCGGGCGTATGGATCAGATCAAACACGGCATAGCGCCAGCGGGGTGCGCCATGGGCTGCAGCCAACTGCGCTGCCTCCTGCGCCCGGCGGCGCAGAGCCTCATCCGCGCCGGAAGCACCCAGATACCGCAGCGCTTCCTCCACAATTCGATCCACGACAAGCCCCCCTTTCGCTCACTGCCATTATAGCATGCCGGACGGCCCCGTGTACAGAAGCCGCCGGTTTTTCCGCTGCACTGAATCTTGCGGGAAACGGTTGCCTCGGAGCGGAAAACATGCTATACTGAATACATACCCGGCTTGCAGCCGGCACAGCGCGAAGAAAAGCCGCCCATTGCGGCGGCATACAAAGGAGAGAAACGCGATTATGGTGATTTATGTCAACGCCAATGCGCCCAAGGACGGCAACGGCAGCAGGGAAATGCCCTTCCGCCATATTGACGACGCGGCCCGCGTGGCCGTGGCCGGAGACGAGATTCTGGTGGCCCCCGGCATCTACCGGGAATATGTGAACCCCCGCAACGCAGGCACCGAGGACAAGCGCATTGTCTACCGTTCTGAGAAGCCCCTGGGCGCGGTGATCACCGGTGCGGAGCCTCTTACCGGCTGGACGCACTACCAGGGCAATGTGTGGACGAACCGCGTGAACAACGGCGTGTTCGGCGCGTACAACCCCTACACCACCTTCGTCTGCGGCGACTGGTACTTCGCGCCCACGGTGCGCCACACCGGCAGCGTGTACCTCAATGACCGCATGATGTATGAAACGGTGACTCTGGAGGAATGCCTGGCAGGGGAGAAGGATCCCTGCGCCTGGAACGCCGAGGAATCCACCTACAAGTGGTACACCGAGCAGGACGGCGACGATACCGTGCTCTATGCCAACTTCCAGGGCAAGGATCCCAATGCCGAGAAGGTCGAGATTGCGGTGCGGCGCAACTGCTTCATGCCCGACAAGACCGGCGTGGGCTATATCACCGTCAGCGGCTTCGACATCAACAAGGCCGCCACCACCTGGGCGCCCCCCGCCGCCTATCAGGACGGCATGATCGGCCCGCACTGGAGCCGCGGCTGGATCATCGAGGACTGCGAGATCAGCAACAGCAAGTGCTGCGGCATTTCCCTGGGCAAGTACCGCGATCCCGAAAACGACATGTATTTCTACACCAAGCATGTGAAGAGTCCCACCCAGATGGAGCGCGACGCGGTGTGCCGTGGCCAGTATCACGGATGGCTGAAGGAAAACGTGGGCAGCCACATCATCCGCCGCTGCCATATCCATCATTGCGAGCAGACGGGTATTGTGGGCCGCATGGGCGGCGTGTTCTCCACCATTGAGGACTGCCACATCCACCACATCTGCAATTCCCAGCAGCTGGGCGGCGCGGAAACCGCCGGCATCAAGCTGCATGCCGCCATCGACGTGACCATCCGCCGCAACCATATCCACAACTGCATCATGGGCGTGTGGTGCGACTGGCAGGCCCAGGGCGCCCGTATCACCCAGAACCTGATGTACCAGAACCAGCGCCCCGAGGGCGTGGCGCAGGCCAAGGGCGCCATGTTCAACACGGACGTGTTCATCGAGGTGGGTCACGGCCCCACGCTGATTGACAACAACCTGCTTCTGTCGAAGGTGTCCGTGAACATCCCCAGCGAGGGCATTGCCTGCGTGCACAACCTGATTCTGGGCGGCTTCAGCCAGATCAACTCCGGCGTGGACAGCGTGGTCAACGGCCAGCGCGAGCCCCGCTACACCCCCTACCACATCCGCCACCGCACCGAGGTAGCCGGCTTCATGACCATCCTCCACGGGGATGACAGGGTGTACAACAACATCTTTGTCCAGCAGTATCCCAAGGCCGAGCCGGCCAGAAAGCCCAGCGACTGCGACAACGATGCGACAGGCACCGCTGCCTTCGACATTTTCCCCACCTATGACGAGTGGATTGCCAACTTCATGATGGATCGTGAGCCCGACATGGGCGCTCTGGCGGCTTACCACTTCGGCCATCTGCCTGTGTGGGTGGAGGGCAACGCCTACTTCAACGGCGCGACGGTATGCAAGCACGAAAAGCACAACCTGCGAGATGAATCCGGCGAAGCCTATGTGAAGCTGGAGGAGAAGGACGGCCATGTCTATGTGCGCACCAATGTGTACGACATGATGAAGGACTTCACCGACGGGGTGATCAACAGCGATATCCTGGGCTGCGCCTTCGAGCCCGAGCAGCGCTTTGAAAATCCCGACGGGTCGGAGATCATCTTCGACAGGGACTACTTTGGCGACCATCGCGGCCTGGCGGTGCTTCCCGGCCCCTTCGCGGGCAAGAACGCCCTGGACAAGGCGGTGTGGTAAGCTGAAGGAAGAAAGGCTCTCTCTGCCCGGCGCAAGCTGATGGAGGGCAGCCAATGCAAGCGGCTATGCCTTGAAGAAATACTTCAGGAGCATAGCCGCTTTTTATCTTCTTTCACTCATTTGGGCGGAAGAAAGGAAATGATCGTTACATTGTCCCGGTAAAAAGAGGGAGACAGCCTTGTTTCAGACTGTCTCCCTCGGTTGTTCGGATCACCTTGCCTGGATGCCCTGAACCGTCAGAATTTCATCCGTATGCTCACCGCTCTGCGCGTAGACAGGAACCAGCGAAAGGCCATCCAAGCTGCCCATGCGTGGGCAAAGCAAATGATAGACAAGGGTGGTTTCATTGACGCTTTCTACACGCTCGGTACACTTCGTGCTGATGAGCTGACCGTTCTGATACAGATTCCAGGACAGGATCATGTCTGTGCCATGGCTTTCCCAATCGCCCATCTGAGCAACCCAGGCGGCGGGACAGGTCACGGTAATTGTACCCTTGAGATCCACCTGTCCCTGCGCCAGCGAGGCAATCGCCTGATAGTCGGCAGCGGCAAGGCTGCCTTTCAGCGTGGAATAGTGCTCATTGCGGGCAAGCGTGAATGGAATTTCCATGCGCTCGCTGCGCGTATGGCTGGCGCGATAGGTTGTGCCATCCTGCCACTGGATGGTATTGCTGCGGAACAGAATAGCCTTGAAGGTCAGCTCGTCAGCCGCGAGGTGCTGCGGAATCACACATTCCTTCCAGCCAATCACACTGCCGTCAGCCTGCAGCACATTGTCGCCGCCAATGATTTCGAGATAGGTTCCATCCGCCAGGAACAGGCCGTCATGGATGCCGATGACCTCCATTTCGGCCCAGTGCTGTGCTTTGCCATCCAGCCATGCGTTGGCCTTTTGAAGCTCGGGATCGTCGTTTTCCCATTGCTCCGCGCAGATGAAGTTCTCCAGCTCGGTATCCCAGTCGATACCCTCCTGGTTGGGTATACCTTCATGCAACGTGACACGGGTCAGCGTGCCGGATAGACGATAGGACATAAAT
>CAMDVP010000163.1 GCA_945877525.1 uncultured Clostridia bacterium
AGGGGGAAGGACGATAGCTCCAGCTTCGACCCATATCACAGGAAATGCTCATGGGCATTTTTCCATCCATTAGCTGACGACCACAGCGGCTTTCCGAACGCCCAAGAGCCATCAGCCTGCCATCTTTTAGCTGGATCACTGCGCCGTGTACACCTGCGATCCATCCTGCTGTGCCATGTTCGGTAAGGAAGTTCTCGCTGTTTTTCCCATAAGTGGTTTGTTCCTCGAACGAGTCCAGCTGCTCATTGCTGCGAAACAGCACAGTGCCCTGTATGCGATTTTTCATATCGTACTGATCGGCAGGTACAAGAATGCGGCCTTCATGATCGACCGTTGGCGCGCAAATGGGCTTGTTGGTCGAATACACAGGGTTTAGATAACGCTCGGGACTCCAGGTTACACCATGATCCGTGCTGGTACGGAAGATGGAAACCAGGTTGAATTCCGTACCGCTGGCGGCAATGCCGTTAAAATGGTAGAGCGTACCGTTGGGATGCTGCAGAAGCGCAGTGGAACTCATGTTACGGTCGGGTATTTTGTAAAATTCATCCGCAGGATCCCATTCTTCCGCGCCGTAGCGCAAACGGGCTGCTAAAACCGTCAACTCGCGCCCGCATTCCTTTCGTGCAGAAAACCAGGCGGCAAGCAAATCGCCATTGGACAGAACGGCGATTGTGGGCACATGGTTGTGTGGGTAGAACGGTCCCTCCTCCGGCTTATCGGATGGACGGACAAACACTAACGGTTTGCAGAGCAGCGGATCATTCTTCACCTGCCACTTCGGGATTGTGTGGTTGACATCTTTCTGCCATCGACGGACGCGATCCCTTGTGTTCACGTTGACGGGAACAGTATCGGTGCATACCAGACGAAAACCTGTGATACGGTTGCATGTTTGCGGCAAAGCCGCCATACGGTTGGCGCTGCGCAGGTATTCAGCCTGGGTTTCCACACTGCCGCCGCGGGTAACGCGATATTTTCCCTGCCCAAGGCTGCAAGGGTTGTTCGGGCATTGGGCGGGGTAGGGCGCATACCAATCCAGGCACCATTCTTCCACCAAACCATGCATATCGTACAGTCCCCATGCATTGGGTTCGCCCTTGGCCACCGCCATATCGCAAATGGTTTCGTTAAAAAAATCCTCCTGTACAAAGGTGCCTCCAGGAAGCGTATCGCCAAAGGCAAAGGCGGTATGCGTGCCGGCACGGCAGGCATATTCCCATTCCGCCTCTGTGGGAAGACGGTAGAGCTTACCCTCCTTTTGCGTAAGCCATTGGGCAAATGCCTCGGCCTGCGCGTAATTGACAAAGACGCAGGCATCGTGATCCCCGGCTGTTGTACCGTCTTTTCCGCGAAAGCGACGGTGCGAAGGGTCGAATTGCTCATATTGCAGGTTGGTGACAGGGGTTTGCTGCATCAGAAATGCGCTCAGGGTTACAGCGTGGGGAGGCAGCTCATCCTGTTCAATGCCTCCTTCGCCCATCACGAAGCTACCGGCGGGGATGGACACAAAGCGCATACCCAGCGAGTTATTCCATGCGTCGTTCATGTGAACCTCCAGGAAAACAGGGGGGCGGATGCAGTTCCGCCCTCCTGCATAGATGTGCTTATTTGGTTAAAGAAGCCTGATAGGCGGTTTCAGCAGCGTTATAGATGTCTTCCATTTCCAGCGCGCCATTGTCCTTGAAGTACTGTACCATATCATCAAATGCCTCAATCGGCTGTATGCCCATGATGATCTGGTTGATGATGGTGTTGCCGTAGTCGGTCAACTCCTGCTTGATTTCAGTCAACCGTTCACTCTGCTCTACAGTAAAGGGCGGATCTACCGGAACCGGAATAAACTTATCATCCTGTGCCTGATAGAAATCATACACGGCTTTCTGATTCCACCCATCCCCCAAAAAAGGATCATAAATGGTATAGAGCCACGAGGGAGCGAAGATATCGGTATTCAAGCCATAATCAGACTGGAGCTTATAGAACGCGTTATCGGCAGCGGTATACTTGTCGAGCGTAGCCTGCGTCCACTGCGGTTGACCGTTCTCATCATATTCAAAGCTGTCTCCTTCTACGCCCCAACCATAATTGATGGCCCCCTGCTCGCTGTATGCCCAGTTGAAGAACTTGACAATCAGCTCGGGGTCAGAAATCTGAGAGGAAATCGCATACATATTGAATTTGTGATCCCGAGCACGGTAGTTAACGGTTTCACCATACTGATTTTCAAGAAGAGGCACCATGGTGAAGTATGCAGTGGAATCAACGGCTGCAAGGCTCTTGTTGATGTCGGCTACGAAGGTGGGATTCTCATAGAAGAACATGACCTTGCCGGCAGAGCATTCCTCCTGCAGATTGGACAAGCTCTTCGTCAGATATTCGCTGTCCAGAATGCCCTTGGCATACAGGCGACTCATGGTCTCCAGAAAATCACGATACCGTGTTTCAATGCGGCCCAGGTGCCATTCGTTGTTTTCATCACGATACATGTTATAATCCGCGCCCAGGGAGCGGGTTACGCTCAGATAATCCACGCCAATAAGACGGTTCTGCCCGCGGGCGCTGTAAGGAATCATATCAGGATAGATTTCATGCAATTTCTCGAGCGTGGCTTCCAGTTCGCTCCAGGTAGCAGGCATGGGCAGATTGTTCTTTTCCAGCAGATCGCCACGGATCATGGGCGCCGTACCGGGCTGCTGGTTGGTATCGCGGCGTATAACGCCCAGGGTATAGATGCGGCCATTGATTTTCGTCCGGGCATAATCAGGGATGTTTTCAAAGTCACTGGCAATATTGGGAGCAAACTGAGCCACGAGGTCAGTCAAGTCCAGCAGGGCGCCGTCATCCACCATCTCCTGCAGCGGAACAAATGCGGTGTTGACATAGAAGATATCAGGCAAGTCATTGCTGGCATACAGGGCGCTCATTTTGGTCTTGTACTCGCCGCTGGGGATAATGATCGGCTCAAGGCGCACGCCGGTAATACGGGCGGCTTCATCCCATGCCGGCATGTTCTCGGTGATGGGCAAGGCTACATTTTCGGAAATTCCGAAGGTGAAGGTTACTTCCTCTTCGGTGAGTCGGGCGGACGCTTCCTCACTTAGAGCGGGTACACAGGCGAGCATCAGCATCAGGGCAAGAACCAATGACAACGTACGTTTCATGAATAGGTACCTCCTGTATTCGTTTAAATGGGTGAACTGTATTGCTCATTATCCCTTCAGCGAACCGATCATAACCCCCTTTTCAAAATATTTGCTGATAAAGGGATAAATGAATAGAATGGGAAGGGTAGCTACAATAATGGCGCCATACTGGATAGAGCGCTGCGCTACGCCAAAGGCATCGCTACCCGTACTCAAATCCATGCTCAGGCTGGTCATTTCAGTCAGTCCACTCAGCACAAGGCTGCGCACATACAGCTGTATGGGATACATGTTCTTGTCTGTGAAGTACAGCATGGCATGCACATAGCCGTTCCAATGGGCGACGGCGTAGAAAAGCACCATCGTGGCAATAATCGGCTTGGAGAGCGGCAAAACAATTTTCAGAAGAACCTGCAGATCGTTTGCTCCATCAATGTAGGCGGATTCGCTCAATTCTCCCGGTAACGACTGAAACGAGGTGCGCATGATGATCATGTTGAACACGTTAATGGCACCGGGCAGCACCACTGCCCAGTAGGTGTTAAGGAGCTTGAGCTGGTTTACCAGAAGATATGCGGGAATCATGCCGCCGCTAAAAAACATTGTGAAGGTGACCATGGCTGTAATGATCTTTCCACCGTAAAAATCCTGGCGTGACAAAGGATATGCGCACAAAATGGACATGTTGATGTTAATGGCGGTTCCGAGGATGGTGATAATTGCAGTGTTTTTATAGGTTCCGAGAAAGTAATCATCCGTTAGAAACTGTTTATACACCTCCAGGTGAAAGCCAACGGGCAGAACAGATACTTTCCCCGTCATCACAGCGGTGGCATCACTAATGGAGACAATGAACATATAGTATATCGGATAAAGAATGCCCACTATCACCAGTAGCATAATGACCGTGTTGATCATGTTGAAGATGGTGCTGCCTGTGGTTTCACGAATCTTTGTTGCTTTCGTTTTCATGCTTATCACCCTTTACCACAGTCCGTTCTGTCCCATGCTTTTGCTGATGGCATTGGTAGAGCATAGCATGAACAGATTGATGACGGAGCTGAACAGATCTATGGCCGCGGCATAGCTGTATTGCGAGCCCTCCAGGCCTCGGCGGTATACATATGTGGAAATGATGTCGCTTACTTCGTAGGTGGCAGGGTTCTGCATCAGAAGTACTTTATCAAAGGATATATTCATGATGCGCCCCATCTGCAAAATAAACATGGTCGTAATAGTCGGCAAAATCGACGGAAAGGTAATGTGACGCATTTGCTTGAGTCGCCCTGCACCATCCATCTTTGCGGCTTCGTATAGCTGCACATCCACACCGGAAAGCGCTGAAATATAGATGATGGCGCTCCAACCCATGTTCTGCCATAATTCCGAAATGACATACAATGGTCGAAAACTGCCGCTTTGTAACATGAATGATGTTCGTTCACCTCCAAAGGCGGCGATGATATCATTGATCAGGCCGTCCTTGGAGCAAAACATGGTAAGCATCGATACAACGACTACCACGGAAATGAAGTGAGGCAAATAGCTTACATTCTGCACCAAATTCCTGAAATGTTTTCCCGGCAATTCATTCACGAACAGTGCGAACAGAATGGGCACCGGAAAAACAACCAGAATCTGCCAGAAACTCAGCAGGAGCGTGTTTTTCACAAGCACCCAGAAACCGGGGTCGGTCAGATACTTGGCAAAATGCTTAAGGCCAACCCAATCACTGCCGAAATACCCCTTGCGGATTTTGAAATTCTCAAAAGCAATGATGAGGCCGTACATAGGCGTGTACTTGAAAATAATGAAATAGATCACCGGCAGCGCCACCAGCAGATAAAGGTAGCGACAACGGTACAGTTCACGTTTCATATGGCTTTTCCGCTTGATGCTCTGCGCGCCTGTGTACATGGCAGATTCCCCTTCTGTGTCAATTGGTTGTGGGCGTTTATTTCAAAGCATTCCTTTGGAACGCGAGAAACCGTCTTCTATTTGCGAGTAATCGCGAGCCAGTCCTTTGCGCTTTGCAAGCAGGACTCCAGTTTGTCCGCTTCAGTATCTGTGAGAGAAAGAACGACTGCATAGGGTTTTGTGTCGAAATAAACATTCAGGCCATACCTTGTCGTATCATCCTGTATGTATTGATAGGAGAAAGAACAGGTGTATGTATCACACAGCATGCCAGTGGCGATGGGCTGTACCACACAAGCTTCAAAACCGTTCTCGAATAATTGCTGCGCCGCCGCAGCAGCAGTTTCGCATGTATGTGAGGAAATGGCTACATAGATCTGATCCACATCGGCTTCAGGATTATCTGCCAGGAAAAGAAAATCTGTTTCGTTATGATCATTCAGGATGCCGCTGTCCCTACGGGTATACCCTGAAGGCGTGCTAACCCTGGCATAGGCGAAGTATCTGGGAGCTGCCTGCGTACCGTGGTTGACTATCAGGTCGTTCGCTTCAGCCTGCACAACGCCATCCTTGACAGACAGAGAACCGTCAAGATGGAAAGCATTCCAAATGACCTTATGGCCTACATTCAATGCCACATAAGCTGTCGCCACGATCAGTGTCCATTTTAGAATATGCAGAAAGCGCTCATAGGCAGCTTCGGCACGCTGCCGTTTGCCTTTGGATGCATTCTTCATCGCCATTTATCCTGCCTTGTTCTCAGATTGGACAGGGCGCCCCGGATGCCAGGGCGCCCTGAAGGCCGATTACTTGCTATTCCAGCGGTCGTAAGCAGCCTGACGGGTAGCGACCAGGGTTTCCAGATCCATGGCTTCCAGCGTATTGAGATAGGCAGCCCAGGTTTCGTCATTCAGGGGCTTCTGCCCGGTAATGAACTCAGCCACCATGCGGTCCACAGTGCTGTCCATCAGCACATAGAGGGCCAGGGTATCCTGCTCGTCGGGGGTGAAGGTCACGCCCTCGGGATAACCCACACGGCGGGCTTCCAGCAGTCCGGCGTTTTCAACGCAGGTAGTGGTCCACTGATTGCTCACATTAGCGCCAATGATGACATTGGCATGAGCCTGCGTATAGCAGAAGGGCATGTTGCCCAGACCATTGAACATACGGCAATCGAAATAACTGCCGCCAAAGGCGTCTGTGTCATAGATGATCTCATAGCTATAGGAGCCATCCTCGTTCACAGTGCGGATATAGCCCCAGTCATCGCCGTTGACTTCATATTCGGGACCGCATTTGATCTCGTAGGTGCCTTCTTCACTGTACCAGTAGTCCAACAGCTTGATAGCGGCAATGGCTTCTTCCTCGGTTGCATTGCTGGTAATGCACAGGCCGCTGTCCGTCTTTTCATGGTTGCGTCCCGGATGGCAGGGAACATCGTTGTATTCACTGGTCAGGGGAGAAAGCAGCTGACGCTTAAGAATCTCTTCCTCGGAGGTGGGATTGTACTCAATGGTAGAGCCCACGTTAAGGGTAAGCACCTTGGCCAGATAGTCATCCGTAGTCATGGTAAAGATATCATTGTCGAGAAGCCCCTCAGCATAGATCTTGGCCATGAACTCGATATAGTGGCGGAAATTCTCCTGCGCAGGGACATACACATACTGGTTGTTGATGATGTCGTGACGGCCGTTCACGAAACCGAAAGCGCCCAAAGCCATGTTATAGCCGTCT
>CAMDVP010000164.1 GCA_945877525.1 uncultured Clostridia bacterium
CATTTACTGTTATATACAATTTTCATAGTTAATGCAATGGATTTTGCAAAAGTACAGCTGTGGCATGCTGAGGCTTGCGAATTGAGGATGCCGTGCTATAATGGAACCAATAGTCGGAAGGAGTGGGGCAAATGGTTGGCATCGAAGAAATCCCCGTGGAGCGCGCGGATGAGTTCTGGCAGGAGCACATCCGCTACCTGGTGGATGACGGAATCATAGGGGACGAGGAGGATGTGGCGTACTTCACCGGGGAGGAATACCGCGGTCTGATCCGTACCCACATGCTTCGGGAGCCGGACAGGCATCACATGGTGTATTTCGTTCGCAAGGGTGAGCGCATAGGCGCAGCGCAGTATAACACCTATCAGAGCGAGGATGGCAAGTGCTTTATCCTGGACTTCTGGGTATTTCCTGCCTATCGCGGCCAGGGTACGGGACACGAATGCTTCCGGGCGCTGGAGGCATACACCCGTGCGGACGGCGCGGCGTATTATCAGCTCAACAGCTGCAAGGAGGAGTCCATCCGTTTCTGGAAGTCCCTGGGATTTGTGGAGGACGGACTGGACGAGTACGGGGAGAAACTGTTCATCAGGACATAAGAAAGCGCCGGCTGCGTGGACGAGGCCTTCCGCAGCCGGCGCTTTTTCGCCATTCGGAATGGAAGTGCAAATATCCTGACTGGCGATTGTGCAGTGGAGTTACCTCATCCATATCCGAACCACCGGCATCCTTTTCGCCGTCACGGTTCGCAGCATCAAGATCATCCATGGTCATTGTGCGAGTCCCGTCCTTGAAGTTGAAGGTCAGAACCAGTTTATCGTCATACAGGAACACTGCATTGACAAAGGTGTCAATCAGCATCTTTCGATGGGATTGCTGCCTGGTATCCATCTTTCTGAATTTCAGCAGCCAGAAACGCATGAACTCCTCGCTGATACGGGGCTTTTCCAGCTTCTCCAGGGCGATCTTCTGTTCAAGCTCCTCCTTCAGGGCTTCCAGCTGCTCCAGTCTTTCCCTGGTGGATTTGGTGAAGATGCCCTGCTGAATGGCGTTGACCAGATTTTCTATGCCCTTTTCAGCTTCGCGAAGCTGCTTCTCATACAGGGGCAGGTTGATGTTATCCCTGTCCTGATATTCCATCAGAAGTGTAACAATCGCATCAATCGCCTTGTCATCCATGACAAGTTTCATGGTTTCGGCAACAATCAGATCTTCAATCCATGCCTTGCGCACTGTCTTTTTGTGGCAGGTGCCTGCTCTGCGCTTGACCGTTGCACATTTGTAGTAATGATGGGTTATACCATTGCGGGCTGTTCCGCATTCGCCGCGCATCATCGCGCCACAGTTTCCGCAGAACAGCTTGGTTGTCAGCAGATAATCGTCCTCGGCCTTGTGCCGGGCTGGGGCCTTTTTGTTGACTGCCAGTCTTTCCTGAACACGGTTGAACAGATCTTCATCCACAATGGCAGGATGACCTCCGGGCACGACGATTTCGTTGTAGTGGTATTCGCCGATATAGCGCCGGTTGTTCAGCATCAGCTGGACAGTGTTGAAGGTAATCGGTTTTCCACGGCTGCTGGTCACATGATGCTCATTCATCCAGTCACGGATTTCCTTCATTGTCGCACCATCTGCATATTTCTGGAAGGCTTCCCGAACAAAAGGCGCCTTAAGCGGATCAATCTGCAGATAATGTTCCGTGTCGATCACATAGCCGATGGGCGCTGTGCTGCTGACGAACTTGCCCTTCAGGGCGTTCTCCATCAGCCCGCGCCTGATCTTCACGGAAAGCTCTGCCGAGTAGTACTCGTTCATGCCCTCGAGGATGGACTCCATCATGATTCCCTCGGGGCCGTCGGCGATTAGCTCCGTTGCGGATACGACCTTCACACCGTTCTTTTTGAGCAGGTGCTTGTAGTGGGCGCTGTCATATCGGTCTCTGGAAAAGCGGTCAAGCTTCCATACGATGATCAGGTCGAACAAGCCCTTCTCGCTGTCCTTGATCATCTGCTGAAAATCCGGCCGGTCATCTGTTTTGGCAGACATGGCCCGGTCGATATAGTGCTTGAGAATCGTGATGCCGTTCTTTTCGGCATAAGCTGTGCACTCGCGGATCTGGCCCTCGATACTCTCTTCGCGCTGGTTATCGGAGGAGTAGCGGGCATAAATCACTGCTTTCATCAGGCTCACCTCCTTCCAGTTACGCAGTTCTATCACAGTTTATGAACATAGTCCTCCAACTCGCTGAAGAAACGCTCCACATAGACGGTATCATCCACAATTTTGAATATCATCAGGTAACGCATGAAGGTCGCCTTACGGTGTCCTCGCAGCAGCGGATGGGTGCATTCGGCATAGGCGGCAGGTGTCCTGGCAAGAATGCCATAGATGGACTCCACCTCGGACAGCACATGCCTAGCTGCCTGTGGATTGCACAGCTTTGTCATGATATAGCCAATAATTTCATCAAGGTCACACTCGGCAGAAGCTGTGATTTGCACTTTATAATCCATACTTGCTCCTGATTCCAGTCAGAGAAGCTGCGGCATCAGTAGTCTTGCCATGGGTGATGTCGTTCTCGGCTTCCATCAGCTTCTCGTAGACCGAGTAAAGGCGGATCCTGTCATAAACTTCTGCGCTCATGATGACCATATCGGCATAGCCATTCTTGGTGACCGTGATGGGTTCCGATGAGGCATGAACCTTCTCGGAGATGGCAGCAGTGTTCTTGAGGTCACGAATCGGAATACATTGCGTCATGGCGTCATTCCTCCTTGTGGCCATATTGTACCACGGTCATATTCAGATGTCAAGACAGAAGCGCCGCTTACCGGATGATGGATTTGTTCGGGAGATTTCGCTGGATCTTGTATGACAATGTGATATAATGAAACAAAATACTCAGGAGGTGCTCCATGCCCGGCCCTAATGGCATCATCATTGTTCTCCCGCGCCGCATCAAGGTCATCCCTTATTCCTCCAACCTGTCATGGCTGACGCTTTTCTACGCGCTTCCCAGGGAGCTTGTCGAAAAGCGGCCTGCATACCTCAGCCTTCCCCGAAATATCAACGCCCTCCTTGCCTCCGACGAGGCCATGGCGTTGATCGAAAACGATTTGTTTCTGGAGCTCGTATGGGACTGTTATGCATGGGCAGTCTGGCAATTCTTCCGGATTCCGTTGAAGGACGGCAGCTATCGGGACATCCCGGGAGACTGGAGCGACTACTCCGGTGACTTTCCGCTGTGGCGTTTGTCCTACCTGATGACGCAGTACATCCGGGACAAATTCGAGCATGAAATGGACTGGAGCTTTCAGCGGCTTTTCCTGATGCCGGAGGCAGCGGAGATACCCTGGCTGACCTACAAGCAGTTCGGCAATCTTGTGGGCAACCTGACCGATATGATCGTGCAGGAACAGAACTGGCAGCCCATGATTGACGAAATCTGGCGCAACCGTCGGGAGGAGGATTACAGCGGCAACAGCTACAGCAAGCGCGACTTCATGAAAGCGTGGCAGCACACCCGCTCGGTCAAACAAAGGATGACGCTTGAAGATCTGGAGCAGTTGAGTACAGACGAGCTGGATGCGCAAGGCTTGCGCCGTGACGAAACCGATCAGGTCATCAGCAGCATTGACCTCGACCAATTCATGGAGGGTCTCAACGATCGGGATCAGCAAATCCTGAAGCTGCGGATGCAGGGCAAGACACTGGAGGAGATTGCTCCGCAGGTCGGGTACAGTGCCGCCGGCTCTGTGCACAAACGAATACAGCAGATTGCTGAAGCATACCGGAAAAGAAAATCGTAGAAAAGTGAATTTCTATGGAAAAAAGCATGCCTTCCCATGTCCATAGAGAATAGGGGCACCCTCAGGCAGTCGCAGCGGCGCGGCTGCTTTTTGTTGTGCCCTGAAATATCCGAGGAGGTACACACCATGAAAACCGATGAACAAACTCTTCGCTATCAAAAGGAAATCGACAAGCTGAACCAGCAGCTTGCCGAGAATGAGGCCCGGCAGAAGAAAGCTGCGGATGACGCAAAGATTCTGCGCCGAAAGGTGCAGACCGCCCAGCGTAACATGCGCACCCACCGCCTGTGCGTCCTGGGCGCATTGCTGGAAAAGCACCTTCGGGAACCCGACCTGCTGACCGCCGATGACGCTGACCGCATTCTCAGCAGCATCTTTGCAGACCCGAGTATTCAGGCGCGGCTGACCAACGCGCTGGATTTCCGCAGGGCGAATCCGGCTACCAAACACACGGACGACAATGCGGATGAAAGCTGAACCCCCCCCACGGAGTGCGCAACTATACACCGATTCCGGTGCGTTGCGGCCTCCGGCGAGAATGGTCTGTTCCGCCAAGCGTCACAGCCTCACAATCAGGGCGAGCTCGGCTCTCCCTGCGGCACCTGCAGTGCCTACCCTCACAACCAGCCGGGAAACGGACTCCGGCTGGTTCCTTTCATTAGGAGGTGATATGGATCCCCTGTCCCCATTTCGATTTAGCCATCGTATCACGCGCAAACGGTGGCTCTGCCGTTGGTAAAGCCGCATACCAATCGGGCGAGCAGCTGTACTCCGAGCGCGATCACGAGACCAAAACCGGCAAGCACGTGGAGCGGATTGTCAGCACCGAGATCATGCTGCCGGAGCATGTGCCCAGGCAATTCGCTGACAGGCAACTGCTGTGGAACTCTGTTGAAGCAGCTGAGAAACAATGGAACGCTCAGTTGTGCCGCAGGCTGATTTTGGCCTTACCAAGGGAATTGTTACTGGAAGATAATCAGCAGCTACTCCGGCAGTATTGTCAGGAGCAATTTGTGAGCAAAGGCATGATTGCCGATGTGGCCCTGCATGACGACCATGATGGGAATCCTCATGCTCATGTGCTTCTTACCATGCGGCCCATGGACGAAAATGGGCAGTGGCTTCCCAAGGCACGAAAGGTTTATCATCTTGATGAGAACGGCGAACGCATCCGGCTTAAGAGCGGTCAATGGAAAAGCCACAAGGAGCGCACAACCGACTGGGATGATCCGGACAACTGCGAGAAATGGCGGCATGCCTGGGAGGTTTTGCAGAACCGGTATCTCGAGCAGGCTGGCCGGACGGAACGGGTCGACCTTCGCTCCTTTGCCCGGCAGGGCAACGACCTGATCCCCACGGTGCATCTTGGCCCCGCAGCCAGTGCAATGGAACGAAAGGGCGTACAGACCTTTCTGGGCGATATGAACCGCGAGATCAAGGCCCTGAACCGGATCATTCTGCAGATCAAGGCAGCCGTTCGTGATCTTCGCCAGAGCATCGGGGATTACTTGGAGGCCCGTCGGGGTGCAAAACGTCAGGTTAGCGAGTCGCTTGATGCGCTTCTGGCAGACTTCTTTGAAAGCCGCAGCCGGGAGCGTGAAGTCTGGAATTCAGGCAGGGCCAAGGTGAAAGCCATGTCAAAGGATTTCGCGCTGATCAACGACCTGCACCATTTCATCCATGAGCATGGGCTATACAGCGTCCATGATCTGCTGGCCCGATTGGAAGTACTGGAAAATGAGAATCGACACGCCTGCGACAGCATTGCATCGGCCGAAAAGCGTAAGGAGCAGATTGCAAGAATCCTCGAAGCCGGTGAAATTGTCGAGCATCTGTGGCCCGTGAGGCATGAATGGTTCAGTCTTCACTTCGCAAGTCAGCGAAAGATATTTGAAGCTGAACATAGCGATGAGCTAAAGCGATACAACCGTGCCTACGCCATTCTCATGAACGAGAACCACGGCGTGACGGAGGTTGATCCTTACGATTTCTATCATGAGCAGCAACAACTGGCTGAGTCGATTGATGATGCAGCCGGACAGCTCGAAGCCATGAAGGAAGAGTTGAGGGAACTTCGGCGCATGCGTTTCGTTGTCTCCAAGATCAGGCCCGACCTCCTGCCGGAGAAGTCTCGGTCACTTCAAGATGCACTGGCTGAAGCCAAGTATGAAATTGACAGTCACAAACAGCAAGATGGACCCTCTGCCAACAGGCAGGAGCCCTCAAAGAAAAAACAGCAAACACGAAAGGAGCTGACCAATGAACGATAAGAACCTGATCCGCCGCTGCAAGGCGTTGGCCGTGCATGCCTGTGCCAACTGGCGTGATCATGAGTGCCTTGCCCGGGATTGCCCCTGTGATATGGCCAATCCGAGATATGCAACTATTCATGATGGTGCGCTCAACTGCGACTATTTCCTGAAATCTGTTCTTCCGCTGGACACGGAACTCAACAGGCTGGTGTGGCGCAGTATCCTTGGGGATGAGGAGCGCGCACAACCACGAATCCGGTTTTGTACCATTTGTGGCAGTGCGTATGTTCCCACCTCACCCCGGCAGAAATACTGTTCCATATGCGGCATTGAACGAAAGCGTCAGCGCAGCCGGGAAAAGCAGCGCCGGTATACCGAACGGAAAAGACCAATACAACAGGCATAAATGTTACCCTTTTACCCTTGGAAAAGCCAAGAATATCAAAGGGTTGCAGGCACAGTTCTGGAGGAAGAAAAGCCAGAAGCCCATTCCATTCAAAAATGAGCTTTGAAAAGGGTCATTTCGCTATACTACAGGGCGTAAGCCCAGCGAACCGGCCGCGGCTAAACAGCGGCATGGAGAACAAGGAGAACCTATGGCAAAAAAGAAAGCGCCGGTCAACCAGTCCAACTGGACGGATGCGGCTGTGGAGACCTTTGCCCGGTGTGTATGGCCGGACATCGTGGCCTTCTTTGAGAGCGAGGAAGGTCAG
>CAMDVP010000165.1 GCA_945877525.1 uncultured Clostridia bacterium
CACTCCCCTCTTTCCCTACACGACGCTCTTCCGAT
The DNA here is from genome assembly GCA_945877525.1 of uncultured Clostridia bacterium. Classification (GTDB taxonomy): domain Bacteria; phylum Bacillota; class Clostridia; order Christensenellales; family Aristaeellaceae; genus UBA11524. The sequence continues at coordinate 36 of CAMDVP010000165.1, forward strand.
CTCCACTACAGGCTGCAGGATCAACTTGGGCACCTGTGCCTCTAACGGTACGTCCGGTGCAACTGAGATCTCCATTCGTACAGAAACGCCGTGGCGGACTTGTTGCAGCTTCATATAGTGTTGTGTCAGCTCCAACTCTTTGCGGAGCGGAATCAGCTCAGCGGTATCCCCGATCGTCATTCGCAGCAAAGAGGACAGGGATTCACAGAATTCCATTACGTTCCTGTTGCGTCCCATGTCAGCCAGCTGCTGGATGGATGTCAGTGCGTTGTAGATAAAATGCGGCTGAATCTGCATCTGAAGAACCTGCAGCTCGCTCTCCCGACGTTTTTCATTCTGCTGCTCCAGCTCTGACATCATTTTTTGGATGGTCTCTGTCATCCGATTGTATCCATCGGCCAGTTTTTTAACTTCCTGGTTTTCGGTAAACGAAAGGTGAGCAGTTTCTCCTGAATAATCGGTCATCTTTTGACTCAGGTCATTGATCGGTTTGGTCATGCGGTGTACCGTATGCAGCGTGAACATCAGCATGATGCCCAGACAAAGAGCGGATAAGCCCAGCATTGTCAGCATCATGCGCCTGTTTTGCACAGAGACGGATTCATAATCAGTGATCTCTACCAGCCAGCCATCCCCAAACGGATGCCTCGCTGCTGTCACGAATACTTCATGCCCTTTCCATTCCGTCTTCGTCGGTTCGTTCGGTGGTAGTGTTTGCACCATTGCCAGCAGCTCCTCCTCATGCGAACCGACGTTGTCGCGCTGGCTGTCAGAGGCCACATCCCCATCTGGTGTGAGCAGCAGAATTCGCTGTTTTTCACTGGTTAAACTACTGTACTGCTTATGAAAAGCGTTTTCCTCAATGCTGATATACAGATATCCGTATACTTTGTCGATGTATTCGCTGTGCAAGATCAAGCCGAGTAACGTCACGCGTTCTCCCGACTGCCGGTGAATACGGGGATGCAGCTGCTTGCATATCAGCATGCGCTTATTGGCGAGCATCTTTTTTGTGATTTCCAGATGATTCAGCTCCTCCATTGTGATGCACAGCGGATCAGCTAATTCCAAAGAAGCTCCGTATTTCATGCCGTTCGTTCCGATCAGCAGGATTCGCATGCCATAGGCATCGCTCTGGCTGGAAAACGTGGATAGATACTCAGACATCGTCCGAAGCCGGGCATAATAATCATATTGATCTGTTACGGGCTGCCGAAGATTGCTGACAAGATCGTTGTTTAGCGCGATCTGGCTGACGGTATACACCATTTGGGAAAAAAGGGAGGAAATGTTATCCTGGGCCTGGGCAAAGGAAAGTGACTGATTTTCCACCATCATTTCATTGGAGATCGTATTATGGCTAATCACTGATACAGAAAGCAGCAGAATGCTTAGCACGATCATGATCAGAAGGATTCTGATACTGTGCTTTCAAAACGCCAGGCCTTACAAGCATTTTTTCAGTTTCAGGAAAGATGCCGCTCGCATCGTCCGCCAAAATTAGCACGATCGTCCGAAAAAATTAGACGCTGAAGCATAGGCATCAGCGAAGGTCGATTAGAAATCGGGCTGAATAATTAGAAATCTGCTAACAGGGGTCTTCTCCTGTTAGCAGATTTTTGCGTTTCGTAGTGTCCCGAAAAAGAAAAATCCTACCAGCTTCACAGTTGCCTTTTTGAGGGCAAATCTGTCGAATCTGGTAGGTAAAATGGCGATCCCGGCGCGATTCGAACGCGCGACGTTCCGCTTAGGAGGCGGACCCTCTATCCTGCTGAGGTACGGGACCGTGCTCTCGAAAGTCCTTATTATTCAAGGCTTCCGAGGTTTCGGTGACTGTTCACCGTAGAGGTTGGGGTGCCTTTTTCTAATCAGGAAAGGTCGATTTCTAATCAGCTTTTCTAACTTTGGCGGTAGGACATTTTCCCACATGCTGATTTCGACCTTGCTGAGTAAGGGTGTCGGAGTAACTGGGAAACCGGGTCACTTCCGAACGCTGTTCCCGTTTTCAGTTTCCGGAAAGGCGGTAGTCGGCCTACTTCTTAGGAGGCGGTCGCTCTATCCTACTGAGCTACGGGTGCACGGCCAAGCGCAGTTTATTATATCACACACCGCAAAAAAGCGCAACGCCCAATCCGTCGCTCCGGCAAAAATGCGGAGAGACGGACTGGGCGGGAATGATTCGGGCAAGAGGCTTACACCGCGCCCTGGGCCATCATCGCGTCGGCAACCTTCAGGAAACCAGCAATGTTTGCGCCGGCCACATAATCGCCTGGGGTGGCATATTCCTTTGCAGCCTCGTCCACCTTGTGGAAAATACCAATCATGATGTCCTTCAGCTTCGCGTCCACTTCCTCAAAGTTCCAGGACAAGCGCATGCTGTTTTGGCTCATCTCCAGGGCGGATACAGCCACGCCGCCGGCATTGGCCGCCTTGGCCGGGGCGAAAAGTACGCCGGCCTTCTGGAAGGCTGCGGTAGCCTCCAGGGTGGAGGGCATGTTCGCGCCCTCGCCCACGGCTTCCACGCCGCCAGCAATCAGCGCCTTGGCGGATTCCTCGTTGATCTCATTCTGGGTGGCGCAGGGCAGGGCGATCTGGCAGGGAATCGTCCAGATGCCGGAGCAGCCCTCCGTGTAGGAAGCGGTGGGCACAGCCTTCACATATTCGCGGATGCGCTTGCGCTCCACTTCCTTGAGCTGCTTGATCACGTCCAGCTTGACGCCGTCAGGATCGTGAATATAACCGTTGGAGTCGCTCATGGCCACCACCTTGCCGCCCATCTCAGTGATCTTCTGGGCCGCGTAGATGGCCACGTTGCCGGAACCGGAAATGACCACGGTCTTGCCGGCCACATCCTTGCCGTTGGCCTGGAGCATGGCCTGGGTCAGGTAGCACAGGCCGAAGCCGGTGGCCTCCTTGCGGGTCAGGGAGCCACCCCAAGTAAGGCCCTTGCCGGTCAGCACACCCTCGTAGGAGCCGGTGATGCGCTTGTACTGGCCGTACAGGAAGCCGATTTCCCGCGCGCCCACGCCAATGTCGCCGGCGGGCACGTCGATGTCCTTGCCGATGTGGCGGTACAGCTCGGTCATGAAGCTCTGGCAGAAGCGCTGCACCTCGTTGTCGCTCTTGCCCTTGGGATCAAAGTCGGAGCCGCCCTTGCCGCCGCCGATGGGCAGGCCGGTGAGGCTATTCTTGAGAATCTGCTCCAGGCCCAGGAACTTGATGATGGACAGGTTTACCGAGGGATGCAGGCGCAATCCGCCCTTGTAGGGGCCGATAGCGCTGTTGAACTGCACGCGGTAGCCGCGGTTAACCTGCACCTGGCCGTTGTCATCAATCCACGGCACGCGGAACATGATAATGCGCTCCGGCTCCACATAGCGCTCCAGCAAGCCGGCCTTTTCATACTCCGGATGCTTGTCGATGACGGGCTTCAGGGTGGTCAGAATCTCAGTGGCCGCCTGAATGAACTCGGGTTCATGGGCGTTGCGGGCCTTCAGGCCGTCCAGAACGCGCTGGGCATAATCGCTCATATTGATTTCTCCTTTCGACATCGCACGGCCTCATCCGTGCGGGCTTCAGCGTCTTTGGCGAAGCCGATCAGCATGGAAACCAGCTTCTATTGTACCTGCGCACATGCAGGATGGCAAGAGCAATCCTGCGTTTTTCATGTTTTTCTTGCATTGCGCCAGATGTCCGGGCGTGGTATACTTGGCGTATCCTGAACTGGAGGTGTACCGGCATGCTGCGTATCGTTTCCCTGCCGCCCTTCCGTGCGGCGGTGTCCGGGGCCGACCCGAAGGGCGACTTTTCCCCGAATGGCGCCCTTGGGCGGTTCGATCAGTACTTTTCCGCCCTGCAGCCCTCGCCCCGGGACAGCTTCATGCCCCGCGACTTCTTGTATTATGACCAGGAGCAGGGCGGTATGGTCTGGATGTACGCCCTGGCGGAGGGCCTTTCCGACGGCGGCTTCCCCACGGCGGACTTTCCCGGCGGGCTGTACACCACCTATGTCTGGCGGGACGGGGACGAAGCGGAAAATGCCCGGCTGTATCGCCGGACGCTGGAGGCAGTCGAAGCCACGGGCACACTTGCGCCTGATGACACGCGTCCCGCCATGGGGCACATCATCACGCCGCCAGAGGTGCAGCAAGCCCTGGGATATGCACAGATGGAAACCTTTCTGCCCATCCGCGTGAAGAAGTAACCTTACCGCAAAACGGGGGGAGGCCGTCTCTGAACGTTCTTCCCCCCTCAGGGTGTCAAAAAAGTGGCTGCGGCCACTTTTTTGAGAAGGAGGATCGCTGTCTTCGGACAGCGCAAATCCGCCTGGTCGCTTTGCTCCCGGCCGGCGGATTTGTAAGGTAATTTCTCGCCGGAAGCGAGAAAGCCCCGCCCCGTCGGCAAAGCCGCCGGATACGAATAAAGTCGGAGGGACTGCGGTCCCTCCGACGCCTCCCGGGGGTTTTTTGACTGGCTGGGGGGAGACCATCTCTGAACGGTCTCCCTCTCATTTCTATCATCTTCAGATTTACCCGCGAATAACGGCATTGTGCTTCTCGGCCGCGGCCTTCTGAATCTTCTCCATGGCCTTCGAGATTTCCGCCTCGGTCAGGGTGTGATCCGCGCCTCGGAACACGAAGGAGAACGCTACGGACTTCATGCCCTCGCCCAGCTGCGCGGAGCGGTACACGTCAAACATCTTCGCATCCTCCAGAATCGCTCCGGCCGCCTGGGCCATGTCCGCCATCAGCGGGCCCACGGGGGTTTCCTCCGTCATCACCAGACTCAGGTCGCGGCTCACGGCAGGATAGCGGGGCATGGGCTTCACCGCCCCCATGGGGCGGCGCAGCGCGGCAAGCACGCTCAGATCCAGCTCGGCGATATAGGCCCGGGCAGGCATATCGAAGGCTTCGCGCACCGCGGGATGTACCTCGCCCAGCACGCACACCACCGTGTCGCCGGCCTTCAGCAGGGCGCGGCGGCCGGGATGATGATAGTTCTCACCGCCGGCTTCCACCGTGGTTTCTACGCCCAGCCGCTCCAGCAGGCGCTCCACCGCGCCCCGCAGGGTGAAGAAATCTTCTCCCTTGCCGTACAGGCCCAGGCACAGCTTCTGGGTTTCGGTAGGCAGGTTTTCCTTTGTGCGGTGCTCAGGGTCGAAGGTGGCTGCGATTTCGTAGAGCCTTGCCGCCTCATTGCCGTGGTTCATATTCAGCGCCAGGGTGGACAGCATGTCCGGGGCCAGGGTGGTGCGCATAACGCTGGTGTCCTCGCCCAGGGGATTGCGGATAGGCAGGGGGCTCAGCCGCGGATCGCCCGCGTCCAGGGCCAGCTTTTCGATCTGCCGAGGGCTGACGAAGGAGAAGTTCATGATCTCATAGAAGCCCATGCCGGTCAGCACCCGGGCCACCTCGTCCTTCAGGCGCATGCGGTCGGAGCGTCCGCCGGGGGTGGTTTCACCCCGCAGCAGCGTGGCGGGAATCTTGTCATAGCCGTACACACGCAGGGCTTCCTCGGACAGGTCGGCCTCTCCCTCCACGTCCTGGCGGTAGTCGGGCACGGTCACGGTCAGCGCGTCGCCATCGCGCTTCACGCCGAAGTGCAGCTCCCGCAGGATGCGCTCCACATCCTCTGCGGGGATATCCACGCCGGTGCGCCGGGCAATCCGCTCACAGGAGGCGGTGATGGTCTGCTGCTTCTCGGGATTGGGGTAGATGTCAATCACGCCGCTGACCACATCGCCCGCATCCAGCTGGTTAATCAGCTGGCAGGCGCGCTGCATGGCTTCCATGGCGGTCTTAACGGACACGCCCTTCTCAAACCGGCCGGAGGACTCGGTGCGGATGCCCAGGGCGCGGCTGGTCACACGGGTAACGGCACGGTCGAACACCGCGCACTCGAACATCATGGTGTGGGTCTTTTCGGTGATCTCGCTCTCCTCGCCGCCCATGATGCCCGCCACGCAGGAGGGCTTTTTCGCGTCGCAGATCACCAGCTGACCGGCGGTCAGCGGATGCTCCTTGCCATCCAGGGTGGTGATGTGTTCGCCCTCCTCCGCACGGCGCACGATGATGTGGCGGCCCTCCACCATGTCCAGGTCAAAGGCATGCATGGGGTGGCCGGTTTCCAGCATAACGAAGTTGGTGATATCCACCACGTTATTGATGGAGCGCATGCCTGCACCATGGAGGTACTTGCGCAGCCACATGGGGCTGGGGCCCACGCGCACGTCCTTGATCACCCGGGCGATATAGCGGGGGCACAGGTCGGTGGCTTCAACGTCCACCTGTACATAATCGTGGATGTCGCCGCCTGCCTCGGTGACAGTGATCTCAGGCTTGTGGAAGGTGGTGCCGCAGGCCACGGCGGTTTCCCGGGCAATGCCCCACACGCTCAGGCAGTCGGGGCGGTTGGCCAGCACCTCGAAATCCATCACGGTGTCGTCAATGCCCAGGATAGGCTTCACGTCCGCGCCCAGGGGATGATCCTCCTGGAATTCAAGGATACCCGCCGCGCCCACGGAAGGATACAGTTCCACCGGTACGCCCAGTTCCTCCGAGGAGCAGAGCATGCCCTCGGACACCTCGCCGCGCATCTTGCCCTTCTTGATCTTCACGCCGCCGGGCAGGTGCGCGCCATTGAGCGCCACTGGGGTCAACATGCCTGCGTGGCAGTTGGGCGCGCCACAGACAATGTGCAGGGGCTCTTCGCCGCCCACATCCACCGTGGTGC
>CAMDVP010000166.1 GCA_945877525.1 uncultured Clostridia bacterium
GGGTTTCGGACTCGTCAAAGCTGCCGTCCGCTGCCACGTAGCGGATGCTCACATCCGCTTCCGCAGCGTTGCGGGTATAGGTGAAGGTCACGCTGGACGGATTCGCCCCGCCCGCGCTCACATCCACATACACGCTCTGCTGGTCGGGGGTATAGCCGGGGTAGTCCTTCGCCCAGACGGTGTTGTCCTCACCCTCCACCATGTGCCGGGTTTCGGACTCGTCAAAGCTGCCGTCCGCTGCCACGTAGCGGATGCTCACATCGGCCTGGGCAGGCTCGGGCTGCGGCTCCTCCGGCATGGCGGTGCTGGTGGAAATAAACAGGCTGAACACAGCCGCCGGCGTATCGTTTTCATAGGCAGTCAGCGTAATGGCATTCAGCATGTCCACCGCGGTACCGGCGTCCACCACGTTCAAAAGTGTGGAACCATCCGCCGGGTCAAAGGTATAAGCATGGTTCGGATGACTGACGTACAGGGTCAGGGCCGTCAGCGGCGCGTCGGCGGATACCTGCGCCCAGTAGGCATGATCCTCGCTCCAGCTGACGGGAGAAGCATAGGTCTCGTAGGTGTTCCCCCCTGCGTCCTGCCAGGTCAGGCGGATGTTCAGCAGTTCCCAGTCCTCCTGGGCATATGCCGGAACCGTCCAGCCCGCCACCAGCAGCGCCAGCGTCAGCACAAGGGCCATCAGCCGCCGTGGTTGCCATGCGGAATATGTCATAGGTATGTTCCCTCCCACCTAATGGTTTCATTGCCTTTCGAGAAACAAACCTGCTGTCTGTTCCTCTATCTATTTTATAACGCGGAATCTGCCTTGTCAATCAAGGCAGTTTGCCGCATTTTGTCATCTTTCGTCTCCCGGCAGGATTTACCCCCGTCTCCGTCGAAACAGCATCGCAGAAGCCCTGGCACAAAGGAACGGAGGTTTTTGCCATGTGTGACGCTCAGCTGACCGAGAAGCTGCTCGGCAAGCAGGTTGTTTTTCCCGGAAAGATTATCCGCCTGGAGCATTGGCAGGTGGAGCTGCCCAACGGCGGGCAGGCCCTGCGGGAGGTGGCGTGCCACCCCGGCGCATCGGCTATCGTGGCCCTGGACGACGAGGATCGGGTGATCCTTGTGCGCCAGCACCGCATTGCCGTGGGGCGGCTGACCCTCGAGATACCCGCCGGCAAGCTGGACAGCCCCGACGAGGATCCCTTCCTGTGCGCCAGACGGGAGCTGTCGGAGGAAACCGGCCTGACCGCCGAGCACTGGCAGAAGCTGACCTGCATGGAAACCACCCCCGGCTTTTGCAATGAGCGCATCCACCTCTACCTGGCCACGGGGCTGAAGCAGGGCGATTGCCATCCCGACGAGGATGAGTTTGTTGCCGTAACCCGTATGCCCCTTGGGGAAGCCGTAGCCCGGGTGATGGACGGCACCTTCCGCGATGGCAAGACGGCCCTGGGCATCCTGATGGCCGCCTCGCTGCGCGCTTCCGACCATAGCAACGAATAACTTCGATTTTTTCATCCCGAAACCTGCAAATATTTCAAAAATATTTCTATTTCGTAAAGAAAGGGCGTGACATGATGGCAGGAGTACGCCGTTCGCCGTGGTTTACCGGGCTGATGATCGCCATGGCGCTGCTGTGTCTGCTGGGGCTTACGCTGCTCATTGGCGGCAGTCTGACCCAGGGGCCGCTCCCCCGCCCCGGCATGCCGCGGGTTGCGCAGTGGCTGCCCCATGGCTGAGCATCATGGTTTTCTGCGGGGTCTGACGCTGAAGGAGCCTCTCCGCCCGCCCATCACTCCCGGGGAGCTGTTTTCCCGCCTGCCCGTGCTGGACACTCCCCGGCTGACGCTGCGTCCCCTGACCATGCGAGACGCCCAGGACGTCTACGACTATTCCCGCGACCCGGAGGTCGCCCGTCATGTGCTGTGGGACGCCCACCGCTCCCTGGCCGACAGCCGGGCCTATCTGCGCTTTATCCTCCGACAGTACAGGGACGGCATGCCCTCCAGCTACGGCATTGTACTCAAGGCCACAGGCCGGGTGGTGGGCACCATCGGCTTCATGTGGTACAGCGAGGAAAACCGCGCCGTGGAGATCGGCTACAGCCTTGCCCGCAGCCTGTGGAACCAGGGCCTGATGACAGAGGCGCTGAAGGCTGTGATGCGCCTGTCCTTTGAAGCATTGCAGGTGCACCGGGTGGAAGCCCAGCACGAAACCACCAACCCTGCCAGCGGCCGGGTCATGCTCAAATGCGGCATGCGCCGCGAGGGCACCCTGCGGGGACGGATCTACAACAAGGGCCGTTTTGTGGATGTGGAGCTGTACGCCATTCTTCGGGAGGACTGGGAGCGCCTGCCCCACCCGGAGGAAGCATAGCCATATCTATTCCCAAGCGAAAGCGCCGCGGGCTGTTTGCCTGCGGCGCTTGTGTTTTCAAGCGAACAATATGATTATACTATTCTCGCGTAATACGATTGCTTTGCCGAAGGCAGAGGTTTCGCGCCTGCGGGCGGCGTCCGCAGCCTCAATCGTCGCGGCCGAAGGCCGCTCGTTTCGGCTGACTCGTTCGGCTTTCTCATTGTCGCCACAGGCGACGAAAGCCTCTCTCCCCAAAGGGCTTTCCGATCATCGTCTCTCCTCTTTCGACTTCCGCCTTCGGCGGACTCGCCACAGGCGAGGCGTCGCCCTTTGGAAACCTTCGGGGGCCGTTCCTTTGCTGCTATGCTTTTAATGCAGCACGGTTTTACTTCTCTGCAGCCTTCTTTTCCGCCCGGGCGGTCTTGCACAGGGGACGCAGGGCGCATTCCCCGCACAGGGGATGCTGGGCCTTGCACACCCGCCGTCCGTGCCAGATCAGCCAGTGGTGCGCGTCGCACCAGTCCTTTTTGGGGATGGCGCGCATCAGCTGCTTCTCCGTTTCCTCCACGGTTTTCGCATCGGCCAGGCCCAGGCGGTTGCTCACGCGGAACACATGGGTGTCCACCGCCAGGGCGGGCACATGAAAGGCGTTGGCCAGCACCACGTTGGCCGTCTTGCGCCCCACGCCGGGCAGGGCAGTCAGCTCCTCCATCGTGCCGGGGATTTCACCCCCGTGCCGCGCCACAATCAGCCTGCAGGCCTCGATAATGTTTCCCGCCTTGCTCTTGAAGCCGCAGCTTTTCACCATGGGGTACAAATCCTCCACCGAAGCCGCCGCCATGCTGGCCGCGTCCGGGTAGCGGGCGAACACGGCGGGAGTAACCTTGTTCACCTGCTTGTCGGTACACTGGGCGGACAGCATGGTCGCCACCAGGGTTTCGTAGGGATTGGTAAAGTTCAGCTCGGGCCGGGCGTCGGGATACATTTCGTGCAGCGTGGCCAGGATGGCCTTTTTCGATACGGGGGGCACAGCATCTTCCTCCTTACAGCTTCAGGCGGGATGCGGGAATGCGCTCCATCAGGCGGCTCATGCCCATAAGCAGCAGCACCTTCACCGGGCACTCCACCGCGTTTGTCAAAAGGCGCAGGGGAAGCTTTGCCCAGAAGGTTTTGCTGTACATCATGTACACCCAGACGGAGTTAAGCAGCATCTCGCCAAGAATAATCACCGGGGCGATGGCCAATATGGCCCGCAGCCAGGTCACCCTGTTCCCATGGAGCGTGCGTCCATACCACCAGCCGGATAAAACAGCCGTGAGGGTATAGCCGGGAAAATACGCCCCATAGACATGGGTAAACAGAACATAGTTGAGAATGTCCCCCGCCGCACCGGTCAGGCCGCCGTAGAGGGGCCCCATGAGCATGCCTGCCAGGGCAATGGGCAGAAAACCAAATACGCTCAGGCGGATTTCCGGGGTAAACTGTACGCTCAGCCGTCCCAGCACCACATTCAGCGCCACCATCAGGGCCAGAAGCACCAGCTTCTGCGTGGAAAGAACCTGTTTTTTCTGCATGACAAAAAACCTCCTGCGAGTAGAATCGCCCTGACTCGCAAGAGGCAGCTCAAGCATACATCAGCAGCGGGATGCGCCGCTGGCACCGCGCCGGCCCTCCGGCTTCGTCTCATGACAACTCCCCGTTCATGAGCACTTAACGCGCCAGCAGCTACTCTGCCTGATACAAGTCTCGGAACGAGGGTATTGTACCTCCATCCGACAGATTTTGCAAGAGGGAGGGAGGCGGAATTCAGCGGCCTGTTGCGCAATCCGGCCGGAGCATGGTATAATGGCGCTAACACAGGAGAGGATGATGGCAATGCGAGTTGGCGTAATGACCTTTCTGCACAACGACAACTTCGGCTCCACCCTGCAGGCCCTTGCGCTGCAGCGCGCCCTGACGGAGCTTGGCTATGAGACGGAGCATATCGACTATGCTCCCTCCCGCCCGGAAAAGCTGCGCAACCTGCTTGAAAGCGGCAACTCTCCGCGCCTTGTGCTGGAGGGGCTGCGCAAGCGTGCCGTCAAGGCGGGAAACGAAGGCGCCCGCCGCAAGAGCGCCGCTTTCCGCAGCTTCTATCAGGATGAGATGCGCCTGTCCCCCGTCTGCGCCGATCATGCCGCCCTGACCCGGCAGGCCAGGGTATACGACCTGCTTGTGTGCGGCAGCGACCAGGTGTGGTCGCCGGTATGGCTAAACCCTGCGTATTTTCTGGACTTTGCGGGTAGCAAGCCCCGGGTGGCCTACGCGCCCTCCCTGGGGGTCGAGGCCATCGGCAGCGCGAAGAAGGCCCGGCGCATGGCCGCGCTGATCCGCCCTTTCTCCGCCGTGTCCGTGCGGGAAGAGGAGGGTGCGGCCGTGCTCTCCGGCCTGCTGGGGAGAGCGGTGCCCGTGATGCCCGACCCGGTATGCCTGCTGCCCCGGGAGGAATGGCAGAGCCTCGCCCAGCGTCCCGGACGAAAGCATCCATATCTGTTGTGCTACTTTATCGGAGACGATCCCTCCTACTGGCGGCGGGTGGAGGAATACGCCCGCAAGACCGGCCTGCGGGTGAAGGTCATCCCCGTAACGGAAAACGCCTACCGCCAGCCCTACGACCTGGCCGACGGCCTTTCCCCCGCCCAGTGGCTGGGCTGGCTGGACGAGGCGGCGTATATCTGCACCGATTCCTTCCACGGCGCGGTGTTCGCCGCCATGCTGCAGCGGCCCTTCTCCGTGTTCCGCCGCTACCGCGACGATGATCCCGAGTCCAAGAACAGCCGGATCGACACCCTCATGCGCCGCCTTTCTCTGGATTCGGAGGGCGAGGACATTCCCTGGGAGCAGGTCAGCGCCCGGCTGGGGGAAATGCGCCTTCAGGGGCTGGGCTGGCTGAAAGCGGCCCTTGAGGAAGCAGCGCGCCAAGCGGCTCCGGCAGGGGCGAAATGAGATGCAGCGTCTCCCCGGTGAAGGGGTGGCGCAGCACCAGCTCTGCCGAGTGCAGCGCAAAGCGCCCCGGCACCTCCGGCAGCTCCGTGCCATATAGAAAATCCCCGCACACCGGGCAGCCGATGTGCTTCATATGCACGCGAATCTGATGGGTGCGCCCGGTTTCCAGCCGCAGGCGCACCAGCGCCCTGCCGTTCCCCGTGCGCAGGGTTTCATAATGGGTGACAGAGGGCTGCCCCCGCGGACACACCACCCGGCGGACGCTGGCGGCCTCCTCCTTGGCGATGGGCGCGTCGATTGTGCCCGCAGGCGGATTCGGCACGCCCTCGGTCACCGCCAGATAAATCCGTTGAAACGCCTCCGTGTGAATCAGCTGCTGAAGGCGATGCTGCGCATGGGGCGTTTTTGCGATGGCCATCAGGCCGCTGGTACCGCGGTCAAGCCGGTTCACCGGGCGGTAAATGAAATCCTTTGGACAACCAAGATAGGAAAACACCGCGTTTTCCAGGGAATCGTCCGGGTGTCCCGCGCTGGACTGACTGGCCAGCGGCGCGATTTTGTCCACAATCAGCAGATGCTCGTCCTCATAAGGGATGTTCAGGGGCAGATCATACGGACGCAGCTGATATGCCGGAAGGGGTTCAGGCCACAGCATGGTCACGGCTTGCCCGGCATGTACCACCGCGTCCACCCTGGCGGGCGTGCCGTCCAACAGGATGCGCTCGTCCCATTTGGCCGACTTCATGGCGGAATAGCTGACCCCCATGCTTCTGCGCAGAATGTCCCGCAGCCGGCGGCCCTCCTCCGCTTCTGTGACGATGTACTCCATGCCGCTCCTTCCTTTCTCTGCAAAGAGTATAGCGGAAAGATGCGGATTTGTCCATGGCCGCGCACCCCTTGCGGCCTGCAAAAAACATGATATAATGGTTCCTCAGGGAGGCGGAGACATGGCACGGACGGTTGTGGTGGCGGAAAAGCCCAGCGTGGGCCGGGACATTGCCCGGGTGCTGGGCTGCAGGCAGCAGGGCAAGGGCTGCCTGATGGGCGGGGACTATGTGGTCACCTGGGCGGTGGGCCATCTGGTCACCCTGTGCGAGCCGGACGAGCTGGACGAAAAGTACAGGCGCTGGCGCATGGACACGCTGCCCATTCTCCCCGATGAGATTCCCCTGAAGGTCATTCCCTCCTCCCGGGATCAGTACAAGGTGGTCAAAGACCTCATCAACGCCCCGGAAACCGCCTCTGTCATCTGCGCCACCGACGCGGGGCGGGAGGGCGAGCTGATCTTCCGCTATATTTATGAAAAAAGCGGCTGTAAGAAGCCCATTCAACGCCTGTGGATTTCCTCCATGACCGACGAGGCCATTGCCGAGGGCTTCCGCACCATCCAGCCGGGGGAAAAATATCTGGGGCTGTACCGCAGCGCCCA
>CAMDVP010000167.1 GCA_945877525.1 uncultured Clostridia bacterium
GGTCAACTGGCTGTGGGGGCTGTTTTCCAGCGAGGAAAGCGGCGGGCTGACGGCCTGGCTGGGCGAACATTGGCTGGGCCTTGCCGCTGCGCTGTGCGTGGTGGGCATGCTGGCGGACCTTGTGGTATACATGGTGCGCTGGCGGCCCTACAAGGTGTGGGCGAGCTTCTTCCGGCGGCTGTTCGGACGGAATAAACGGCAGGAGGAGCCCGCTCCCCGCAGGCATGTGCGGCGGGAATGGGTATACCCGGACGGCACGGCCCGGGCGGAGGAGCCTGAGGAAGCGCCGGAGGAAGAGTGGCCTGAGCCGGAGACTATGCCCCATGGCCGGGTAAGCAGCGCGGATATGGAAGAACGCTATGTGATGTCCTTTGCACCGCCGGAGGAATACAGACAGCGCGCTGCCCAGCCCGCGCAGCTGAAATACCAGCAGGAGCTGGACAAGCAGCAGCCTGTGCAGGGACTGGAGGATTATCCTAAGCCCAGGGAAATCCCGGCGGAATCCGAGCAAACCCAAAGCAGCGAGCCATCGGGAAGGATCAATCGGCGGATGCTGCGGCTGAACGCCCAGCGCTTTCTGAACAGGGACGAGGATGAGCTTCAGCTGCGCTATACGCCGGCTCCGCCTCCTGTGGATAAAAACGAAGCCTACCGGGCGCCCTATGTGCCGCCGCAGTGGAAAAAGCCGGCGAATGTGGGTGCGTCCGTCCGGGGAGAGGAGAATGCCCATGACACCGCTCTTTGACCGGCGCTTTCTGGTGCTGGTGGGCAACTACGGCAGCGGCAAAACCGAGCTGGCGCTGAACCTGGCCCTGGCTGCGGCGGGGAAAAAGTCCACTACGCTGGTGGATCTGGACATTGTGAATCCCTACTTCCGCAGCGGCGAAAAGGCGCAGGAACTTCGGGAGGCCGGCGTACGGGTGCTGATGCCCAGCTTTGCGCTGTCCACGGTGGACAGTCCCGCCCTGCCTGCGGAAATTCAGAGCGTGTTCATCACCCCCAGCGACAGGGTGATCTTTGACGTGGGCGGCGACGATACCGGTGCGGCGGCGCTGGGCCGCTATGCGCCTTCCTTCCGGCAATTCAGAGAGGAAACCACGGTGGCTCTGGTGGTCAACGCCATGCGGCCCCTCACGCAAACGGCGGAGGATGCGGCGGAGCTGGGGCGGCGCATTGAGCAGCGCGGCCGCATGCGGGTCGATGTGGTTATCAACAACACCAACCTGGCCGAGCGCACCACCCCGGAAATGCTCCTGCAGGGGCATGAAACGGCCTGCGGCGCCGCACGCCTGCTGGGGGCTGACTGCGTGGTGGATGCGGGCCTGCCGGAGCTGTTGCGGCAAAGCGGTCTGGCGGACGGGTTGCCTGTAGCGCGCTATATGAAGCCGGAATGGATGGATGAATGATGAATCAGCTGCCGAAAGCCTTTGCCGAACGGATGACTGCCCTGCTTGGGGAGGAGGCAGAGGCTTTTTTTCTTACATATGAAGAACCCTATTGCCGCGGGGTGCGGCTGAACCCCCTCAAGCCCGTGGACAGCGCCCTGGTGCCCGGCCTGATGGAGCGGGTACCCTGGGAGGATAGCGGCTGGTATCTCTCGGGGGATTCCCCGGCGGGGGCGCTGCCCCTGCACGAGGCGGGGGCGTATTATCTGCAGGAGCCCAGCGCCATGCTGCCCGCCGCGGTGCTGAATCCTCAGCCTGGCGAACGGGTGCTGGATTTGTGTGCCGCGCCCGGGGGCAAAACCACCCAGCTGGCCCTGCGCATGGCGGGACAGGGACTGCTGGTGAGCAACGAGCCCGTGCCCAAGCGGGCGCAGATTCTTTCCCGCAATGTGGAGCGCATGGGCATTGTGAACGCCCTGGTGGTCAGCGCGATGCCTGCTCAGCTGGCGGCCCGCTGGCCCGGCGGCTTTGACGCGGTACAGGTGGACGCGCCCTGTTCGGGGGAGGGAATGTTCCGCCGTCATCCGGAAACCATGGCGGAGTGGACGGAGGATGCTCCTGCGGGCTGCGCCAGGCGGCAGGCGGAGATTCTGGACGGCGCAGCGGCGCTGGTGCGCCCGGGCGGGAGAATCGTCTATTCCACCTGCACCCTGAATCCCACGGAAAACGAGGACACGGTGGCAGCCTTCTGCAGGCGGCATCCGGCGTTTTCCCTGAGGCCCTTCAGCCTCCCGGGAGCGGAGGCGCCCTCGGGCATGCTGACCTGCTACCCCCACCGTATTCGGGGAGAGGGACACTTTGTGGCACTTTTGCAGCGCGAAGGCGAGGCGGAGGCGCAGCTGGATGAAAATGCGTCGCTGCCGCATCCCGACAGGCAGGCCGCGCAGGCGCTGCGTGCCTTTGCGCAGGATGCCCCCGCGCCTACGGCCATGCTGGGAGACACACTGGTGCATCTGCCCGGATGCCCTGATGTGCGCGGACTGCGGGTGCTGCGGGTCGGACTGCATCTGGGACAGTTGAAAGGGAAAACTTTCATGCCGGATCATGCCTGGGCCATGGCATGCCTGCCGCCGGCTGTGCCGCGGGTTCCGCTGACGGCCGCACAGGCGGCGCGTTATCAGGCGGGAGAGACCATCCAAATGCCGGACGCGCCCCGGGGCTTTGTGCTGCCGACGCTGGCGGGGCTGGCGCTGGGATGGGGGAAGGTCAGCGACGGGGTGATGAAGAATCATTATCCCAAGGGACTGCGGCGAAGTGTGACGACAGGGGAATGACGGAGCGCTTCGTCTTCGGCCTCGCAGCGGTATTGCGCGAAGGGTACAAAAAGCGGAGGCCAAAGGCAAACGGCGATGATTGCGCGGCCCTTTGCCTGCCTCCGCTAAGCATATCCATGGTCATACGCGAAGAAAATGAAAACAGAAGGACTGGAACATGTGACAGGGTTTATGCCTGCCACCGGCCCGTGGTCAGGAACTGTCGTACATCGCCTGCCATGGGCTGATCCTTTGCGTTGCGGATGTCTACCGGCAGGGTGATGGCAGACAGGTCGAAGGGGCCGAGGCAGACATCGCTGCAATGCAGCTCGATGGGCTGGGACTGCAGGATCGTCTGCACATAATCCTCAATGCAGCGAAGGGGCCTGTCCAGCACGACACCCGCCAGGGATTCCTCCGTCATCAGGGCGGCGTTGTGATTGTCGGAGCCGGCGGTGATGGGCAGATGAAGCAGCTCCGCATAGCGCAGGGCCAGGGTGTTCCAGGCAGGGTCGTTGGCGGCATTCACACCCTCAATGCCGTCCACACAGCCGGTGGACAGATGAATGGTGGTGATGTAGCTGCGGGCCCGGAAGGGATGCGCCTGCACCACGCAGCCGCCTGCGGCGCGCACGGCGCGGTACTGCTCCAGGCGCGTCCAGTGCTCCATCTCGGGATGCTCCAGCAGCCAGCTCTTGTCCAGACCGTAGATCAGGTACTCATCGCCATCATAATATTCCTCCCAGCCGAAAAACACGGAAAAGCCGCACTTTTCACCCTCGTTCCGGGCGTCCTCATAGCCGGCGCAGAAGCGGTGGATGCGCTCCTTCCAGGGAAGCGCACGGTCAATGCCGCAGTTGCCGCGGAAAAAATGGTCGGTTACGATGATGCCGGCATAGCCGAAATCCTGATACCGTGCGATATAATCACGCCCCGGGGAGCGTCCGCAGGCGCTGGCGGGGGTGGTGTGCAGGTGTGTTTCATACAGATACCCGTTCATAATGCTTCGCTCCTTTTGTCTGCGCGCATTCCGCAGACCCCACCAGTATATATCCATTGGACAGCTTTTGTCAAAAGAATGAAGCCGAAAACGCGGGTTTTCTTTTTCGCGTCAGTGTGCTATAATAATCAATATTCTGAAAAGGAGGATGACGCATGGACATACAAAAGGTTCTGTCCGAGGCTGCGGGCATTCTGGGGCCCAGCGGACAGGAAATGCAAATTGCCGCATACTTTGCCGAGAAGTTCCGGCCCTTTGTGGACGAAGTCACGGTGAACGATATGCACTGCGTAATTGCCCACAAAAAGGGCGCCGGCCCGAAGGTGATGCTCTGCGCGCATATGGACGAAATCAGCCTGATGGTCATTGCCATTGAGGATGACGGGTGCCTGCGCCTGGGCAACGTGGGCGGCGTGGATCCCCGCATTCTGCCGGCCAGCCGGGTGTGGGTGCATGGCAAGGAGAAGCTGTTCGGTACCATTGGCGCGCTGCCGCCCCACCTGCTGACCCCCGAGGATCGCAAGAAGAACTACGACCGCAAGGATCTGTATGTGGACGTGGGCCTGCCGGCCGACAAGGTGCGGGAGCTGGTTCATGTGGGCGACCTGGTGACCTTCAACACCCCCTTCACCGAACTGCTCAACGGCCAGGTGGCCAGCAAAACCATGGATGACCGCGCCTGTGTGACCATGCTGCTGCTGGCGGCCGAGCGCCTGACGAAGATGCACTGCGACGCTGATGTGTACTTCGTGGGTTCCACCCAGGAAGAGGTTGGCTCCCGGGGTGCGGAGACCGCCGCCTTTGCCATCGATCCTGACCTGGCCGTGGCGCTGGATGTGGATCATGCCACCATCCCCGGCAGCCGTCCCGACACCACCGTGGACGGCGACAGCCTGTGTGCTACCATCGGCCCCTACATTCAGCCCAAGCCGCTCCAGCGCCTGCTGGACTGCGCCAAGGAGCATCATGTGAAGCTGCAAACCGCCGTCAGCCCCCGCTATACCGCCACCGATGCGGATGAGGTGGGCGTGAGCCGCGCGGGTATTCCCACGGTGCTGCTGTCGCTGCCGCTGAAGTACATGCACACCAGCGTGGAGACCATTGATCTCCAGGCGCTCACTGAGGGCGGACGGTTGATCGCCCATTTCCTGAGCGAGCTGGACGAGGGATGGGAGGAAGACCTATGGATCTGAAATGGCTGACGGAAATGAACGCGCCCTCCGGCCATGAGCAGGCCCTGCGCCGGGCGCTTATGGAGGAGCTGAAGGGCTATGCGGGGGTGGAAACCTCCATCGACCGCATGGGCAATGTGGTAGCCGTGAAGAAGGGCCATGGCCCTGAGCCCCGCAAGCGCGTGATGGTTGCCGCGCACATGGACGAGGTGGGCCTGATCGTCACCTCCTGCACAGAGGACGGCTTCCTGCGGGTGGCCCCCATCGGCGGCGTGGACCCCCGGGTGATTATCTCCAAGCGCGTGACGGTGGGGGATGACAGGCTTCCTGGCATCATCGGCGCCATGGCCATCCATCTGCAGTCGCCGGAGGATCGCCAGCGGGTGCTGGGGTACAACGACATTTATGTGGACATCGGCGCCAAGGACAAGAAGGAAGCAGAAAGCAAGGCCCCCAAGGGTACCTATATCTGCTTTGATACCGACTATGTGTCCTTTGGCGACGGCTATGTGTCCGCCAAGGCCCTGGATGACCGCGTGGGCATCTTCAACCTCCTGCGGCTCTTACAGGATGATTACGCCTGCGACGTGATCTGCGTGTTCGACTCTCAGGAGGAAACCGGCTGCCGCGGCGCGAAGGGCGCGGCCTTTGCCCAGGCGCCCGACATGGGCATTGTGCTGGAGGGTACCACCTGCAACGACCTGGGCGATGTGCCCGAAACCCTGCAGGTTTGCAACACTGGCCGGGGCGTGTGTGTATCCTTCATGGACGGCTCGTCCATTGTAAACCGGGCGCTGTTCCGCCACACCATCGACGTGGCGGAGAAGAATGGCCTGAGCTATCACATCAAGCGTTCCGTCTCCGGCGGCAACGACGCGGGAGCCATCCAGCGCGCCCGGGCTGCCGTGCCCACGGTGGTGCTCAGCGTGCCCTGCCGGTATATCCACAGCCCGTCCTCCGTTGTGAAATACAGCGATGTGGACAGCCAGCTGGCCCTGACCAAGGCTCTGCTGAAAACCTTGTGATTGCAGATACAGAGGAGTGAAGGCATCATGTTTGATATTCTGAAGAAGGTTCTGAAGCCCGTGGGCCCCTCCGGCCTGGAAGAGCCCGTCGCCGCCGCCATCCGCGAAGAGGTGCAGGGCTGTGTGGATTCCATCGAGACCGACGCTATGGGCAACCTGATCTGCGTGAAGAAGGGCACCGCCCCCAAGGGCCGGCGCATCATGCTCAGCGCACACATGGATCACATCGGCTTCATCGTGACAGGCTATGAGAAGGAGGGCTTCCTCCGGGTGACCAACGTGGGCGGCGTCGGCATTGATGCGTCCCTGACGCGGCATGTGTCATTCGCAAACGGCGTGCAGGGCGTGGTGGTCTGCGAGCCTGTGACCGGGCAGAAGGCCATGAAGAACCTGTTTATTGACATCGGCGCGGAAAGCAAGGAAGAGGCCGAAAAGCTGGTGCAGCTGGGCGATGTAGCCGTGTATGCGCCGGACTGCTTCCGCCTGGGCGAGCACCGTGTGGCCAGCCCCGCCATGGACGACCGCTGCGCCTGCGCGCTGCTGGTGAAGCTGCTTCAGACGGTGGGGGAGACCCCCGATACGCTGATTGCCGTGTTCTCCGTGCAGGAGGAGGTGGGATGCCGCGGCGCAAGGGTGGCTTCCTTCGCCATGGAGCCCGATGTGGGCATCGCCCTGGACGTGACCGCCTGGGGCGACACCCCCGAGGTGAAGCAGCCTGCCGTCAGCCTGGGCGAGGGAATCGCCGTGAAGGTGATGGACCGCGCCAGCATTTCCAACCCCGCCCTGCGGGACGAGCTGCTGGCCTGCGGCGAAAAGGCCGGGGTCAAGACCCAGCGGGAGGTGCTGGCCTTTGG
>CAMDVP010000168.1 GCA_945877525.1 uncultured Clostridia bacterium
CCGAGATCTACGGCGGCCTGGCCAACACCTGGGACTACGGCCCCCTGGGCGTGGAATTCAAGAACAACGTGAAGAAGGCCTGGTGGCAGAAGTTTGTGCAGGAAAGCAAGTACAACACCGGCCTGGACTGCGCCATCCTGATGAACCGCGAGGTGTGGGTGGCTTCCGGCCATGTGGGCGGCTTCAACGACCCGCTGATGGACTGCAAGGCCTGCAAGGCCCGTTTCCGTGCCGACAAGCTGATTGAGGACTTCACCGGCGGCGCAGAAACCGGCGACGGCTGGAGCAACGCCGAGCTGGAGCAGTACATTGCCGATCACGACATCGTGTGCCCCGTGTGCGGCAAGAAGGACTTTACCGGCATCCGTCAGTTCAACCTGATGTTCAAGACCCATGCCGGCGTAACCGAAACCAGCGCCAACGAAATCTACCTGCGCCCCGAAACGGCCCAGGGCATCTTCGTCAATTTCCAGAACGTGATGCGTTCCACCCGCAAGAAGCTCCCCGCGGGCATTGCGCAGATCGGCAAGTCCTTCCGTAACGAGATCACCCCCGGAAACTTCATCTTCCGTGTGCGCGAGTTTGAGCAGATGGAGCTGGAGTTCTTCTGCAAGCCCGGCGAGGATCTGGAGTGGTTCAACTACTGGCGTTCCTTCTGCCGCGACTGGCTGGTCAGCCTGGGCATCAAGGAGGATCGCCTGCGTCTGCGCGACCATGAGCCGGAAAAGCTGGCCTTCTATTCCAAGGCTACCACGGACTTTGAGTTCCTGTTCCCCTTTGGCTGGGGCGAGCTGTGGGGCGTGGCCGACCGCACCGACTATGACCTGACCCAGCATCAGAACCATTCCGGCAAGTCCATGGAATACCTGGATCCCGTAACCAACGAGCGGTATATCCCCTACTGCATCGAGCCCTCCCTGGGCGTGGACCGTGCCGTGCTGGCCTTCCTGTGCAACGCCTACGAAGAGGAGGAGCTGGAAGGCGGCGATGTGCGCACTGTGCTCCATCTGCATCCCGCCCTTGCGCCCTTCAAGGCCGCGGTGCTTCCCCTGCAGAAGAACAAGCTGGGCGGCCTGGCCAGCGAAATCCATGCCGAGCTGGCCAAGTATTTCCCCGTGGATTACGACGAGACCGGCTCCATCGGCAAGCGCTATCGCCGCCAGGACGAGATCGGCACGCCCTTCGCCATCTGCGTGGACTTTGACACCGAAGCCACCCAGACCGTCACCATCCGCGACCGCGACACCATGCAGCAGGAGCGCGTAGCCATTGCCGACCTGCGCCAGTATATTGAGGAGCGCATGCGCTTCTGATTGACCTTGAATCCCGTACTCAACAACGCTCTGCCAGTACATCCGGCAGGGCGTTGCTCTATATGGGGCTGCATACGAAAGGGCAGCGACGTTCAAATTCAGTTCGTCGCTGCCTTTCATATGATTCGCGTACTTTGATACGATTTTCAAGCGAGAATGACACAAGTTACGAAGCGAGCTTCTCGTTCTGACCTGCGGAAATGAACCGAGGCGCAGCAGCGCTGCGACGAGCGGCATGGGCGTCTGAGGCAGTGTTATACTATTCTCAAATGAAAATGGCACAAGATACGAAGCGAATTTTTCATTCTGGCGGGCGGGAATGGAACGAGGCGTAGCAGCGCTACGTCGAGTGGAATGAGCGAACGCCTGAATGGAAAAGGCGCGAGTAGATGTGCCTGTTGAATTTGAGAATAGTATTACATCCGCTCCGGCGCCTCGATGCCGATCAGCCACAGACCGGTCCTGATGACATTCCTCACCGCTCGGGTCAGCGCCACACGGGCCGCAGCCGCGCCGGGCGCGTCGTCCAGAATGCGGTGCTCATAGTAGAACTTGTTGTACGCCTGGGCAATGTCCGTCACCGCACGGGTGATCATGGAGGGCTCGTACTTGTCAGCAGCCTCGCGGATCACATCCGGGAAGCGGCCCAGCAGCCGCAGAAGCGCCTGGGCCTCGTCATCGGTGAGAGCCTCCGCATCCGCCTCGGGCAGGTTGAGGGCTTCCGCCTTGCGCAGCACCGAGCAGCACCGGGCATGGGTATACTGCACATAGGGGCCGGTTTCACCGTCGAAGTTCAGCGCGCGATCCCAGCGGAAGTCGATATCCTTGATGCGGTTGTTGCTCAGATCAGCATACACCACCGCGCCAATGCCCACCTGGCGGGCCACCGTCTCCTTGTCGGGCAGGTCGGGACTTTTTTCGTTGATAATGTCAAGGGCCTTTTGCTGGGCCTGCTGGAGCAGATCCTCCAGGTAAACCACATGGCCCTTGCGGGTGGCCAGCGCCTGACCCTCATAGGAAATCATGCCGAAGGCCACATGCACGCAGTCCTTGGCCCAGGGATAGCCCATCTTGTCCAGCACCTTGAACCACTGGCGGAAGTGCAAATCCTGTTGATAGGCCACCACATACAGGCACTTGTCAAAGTGGTAGGTATCCTGCCGGTACAGCGCCGCGGCCAGGTCGCGGGTGGCATAGAGGGTCGCGCCGTCGGAACGCAGAATGATGCAGGGCGGCATGCTGTTCCTGGTTTCCTTGCCGTCCGCGTCCAGCTCGGTGAGGTCTACCACTGACGCGCCGTTGGAGATGGTCAGCAGGCCCTTCTCCTTCAGCTCGTTCACCACGCGGTCCATCTTGTCGTTGTAGAAGCTTTCCCCCGCGTAGGAGTCAAAGGACACGCCCAGCAGATCGTACACCCTGGCGGTATCCCGAAGGGTGATGTCCTTGAACCAGCCCCAGATACTCCGGGCCTCCTCGTCGCCGTCCTCAATTTTCTTGAACCAGGCGCGGCCCTCGTCGTCCAGGGAGGGATCCTTCTCAGCCTCCTCATGGAACTTCACATACAGCCTCACCAGCTCGTTCACGCCGCCCCGTTCGACTTCCTCCCTGGAGCCCCACTTCTTGTAGGCGCAGATCATCTTGCCAAACTGGGTGCCCCAGTCGCCCAGATGATTGATGCTCACGGTTTTGTAGCCCAGGAAGTCGTAGATGCGCTTCAGGCTGTGACCGATCATGGTGGTGGACAGATGCCCGATGTGGAAGCGCTTGGCAATATTGATGGAGGAATAGTCCAGGCAGATGGTCTTGCCCGCCCCCAGGTCGGAAGCGCCGTAGCGTTCGCCGGCGTCCAGCACGGCGCATAGCGTCTCTCTGGCGAAATTCACCCGGTTGAGGAAGAAGTTCATATAGCCGTTCACGGCCTCCACCCGGGCCACCTCGGCGTGGTTCCAGGCCTGGCACAGGGCCAGGGCAATCTTCGGCGGGGCCATGCGCAGCGCCTTGGCCAGGCGGAATACAGGGAAGGCATAATCGCCCATGGCGGGATCCGGCGGCACGGCCAGCAGTCCGCGGATCTCTCCCGCGTCGGGCAGGCCCTCCGCCTCCGGCCAGGCGGAAACAAGACAATCCGCCGTCAGGGCGGCAATGCGCGTCATCATATCCATTGGGTCATCAGGCTCCTTATCATAGTCTTGCATCTTATCATATCATATTCCATGCCCTGTGCGCAACGGGGAAAAAGCCATCCTTTCCCGTGGAGCCCCAAAGGCCCCAGAATCCGCAAAACATTAGAATATTTTCTAAAATGGACTTCCCTTTTTTGGTGCTTTGGCGTATAATATTGCGCACAAGGGAGGGAATCCCCTCCCGAAAACAAAAGGAGGGTTTTCCCCATGAAAAAGGTTCTCTCTCTGGTTCTGGCCCTGGTTCTGGTGCTGTGCTCCGTGTCCGCCCTGGCTGAGGACGCTGTGAAGCTGGGTCAGGTGGACTTCGCCGCCCATGGCACCAAGTGCTTCGCCGTGATCACCGTCGCCATGCAGGGTGACAAGATCGCCGCCGCCTACATCGACGAGTTCCAGTGGTTCGGCAAGGACGACGTGGTGGGCGTGCCCAACAGCGACGCCGGCTTCGGCGAGAGCTTCCCCGAGGGCAAGGTGCTGGGCTCCAAGCGCGTGAACGCCGAGTATTACAGCAACAACATGGCCACCAAGGCCGGCTCCACCATCTCCCTGGACGCCAACTATGAAGCCATTGAGGCTTTCGTGGTGGGCAAGACCATCGCTGAGCTGGAAGCCGCTATCGACGGCAAGACCGCCGAGGAGACCGTGGACGTTGTGTCCGGCTGCACCCTGGTGGACACCCTGGGCTACCTGCAGGGCATCATCGCCGCTGCCAAGGCCGCGCAGTAATTTTTCCCCTGAACGCAGAGCGCCCCGCTTCGTTTGGAGCGGGGCGTTTCTATATTCCGTTCCGCCGCACTCATACTGTGCTGCATAAATAGCATAGAAGCAAGGGGACGGCCCCGAAGGTTTCCAAAGGGCGACCGGAAAGCCCTTTGGTCGCGCCCGCAGGCGCGAAACCTCTGCCTTCGGCAAAGCAATTGTTTAAGTGAGAACAGTATTAGCCACGGAACAGCGCCTTGCCATATCGCGCGGCCAGACGGTCGCGGTCGGTCTTGGAGAGAATCATGGTCAGCTCGGTGCCCTCGTCGGTGTGCTTTTCGCTGACCACCCGGCCCAGGGGGCGGATTTGTCCCAGCAACCCGTACTGGCTGAAGGGCAGGAAGATGGTCGCGGGAGCAAAGGACTTCTGCAGCTCAGCGGCAATTCGGCCACGCAGTTCGTCCAATCCCGCGCCTGTTTTCGCGGAAACCATCACCGCGCCGGGCAGCGCGGGAACAGCAGCGCCCAGGTCGCACTTGTTAATGACCTCAATGCGGGGCTGCTCGGTGGCGCCCAGTTCCCGCAGCACCTGCTCCACCGTTTCATGCTGCTTGAGCATGTCCGGCGACGCGCCGTCGGAAACAATCACCAGCACATCCGCCAGGGCAGCCTCATCCAGGGTGGAGCGGAAGGCGCTCACCAGGGCATGGGGCAGCTTGCGGATGAAGCCCACCGTGTCCACCAGCAGATAGGGCGTGTGTTCGGCGGTTTCCATCCGGCGGCTGACCGCGTCCAGGGTGGCGAAAAGCTGATCCTGCACATAGACCTCCGAGCCGGTCATGCGGTTGAGCAGGGTGCTCTTGCCCGCATTGGTATAGCCCACCAGGGCCACCACGGGCACCTCGTTGCGCTCACGGCTCTTGCGGCGCAGCTCCCGCTGCTTCTCCACGCCGTCCAGGCGGCGGCGCAGCTCGGTCATGCGCTCGCGGATGCGGCGGCGGTTCATCTCCAGCTTGGATTCGCCCGGACCCCGGGTGCCGATGCCGCCCGCCAGGCGGGACAGCACCAGCCCCTGGCCAATCAGCCTTGTGGACTGATACTGCAGCTGCGCCAGCTCCACCTGCAGCTTGCCCTCAGCACTGGACGCCCGCTGGGCAAAGATGTCCAGGATCAGCGTGGTACGGTCCACCACCTTGACGTGGAGGATATCCTCCAGGTTGCGCACCTGGATGCCCGTCAGTTCCTCGTCGAAGATGCACACATCCGCTTCCAGCGCCTGACACTGGCGGCACAATTCGTCCGCC
The DNA here is from genome assembly GCA_945877525.1 of uncultured Clostridia bacterium. Classification (GTDB taxonomy): domain Bacteria; phylum Bacillota; class Clostridia; order Christensenellales; family Aristaeellaceae; genus UBA11524. The sequence goes on from CAMDVP010000168.1 coordinate 5,497, forward strand.
CGTCCTCTGCCGATAAACAGCGCGTTATCCGGCTTGTCCCTCCTCTGCAGGAACGACCCCACCACCACGGCCCCGGCGGTGTCCGCCAAACGGGCCAGTTCGGCCAGAGAATCCTCGCTCTCAATGCCCATGAGCACGGCGCGCTCCTGCCCGGCATTTTCTTTTTCCTCTTCCTTCCAGCCCACCAGGCGGTCGCTCAGGGCAATCTGTTCCAGCCAGCTTTCATCCGGCGTGCGATACCATCGCACTGGTTCGTCCATGAGAATGCCCGCGTTTTCTCCCAGGAACGCCGCCTGAACGAAGGTGGGCTCGCCCCCCTGGCAGCCCACGGCCACCATGGCGTCATAGCGGAAGGAACGCAAGGCGCTCAGATCCACATCGCTCAGGCGGCCGTCGCCGTTGGGATGGGTATGCACGCATCGCACGCAGCTCAGGCGCTGGGCATTGCGGCGCAGGCGGTAATCCCGCAGCTCCACGTCCCTGTCCGTACCCACGGACACATCCACAATCTCTCCGTCCCGTGTGATGTACAGGGCGATTTCCCGGTTCATGGCGGCGGTAAAGGTCGCCAGCAGCTTCATCAGTTCCCGGGGGAGGAAGGCGTCCTCCTCCACCTCATATTGATACAGCCCCTGCAGATTTGCAATCAGCGAATCCCGCACCCCCGTCAGATTGCCATGCACTTCCTGCTTCATGCCATTCCTTTCCGCGGCCAGACATAGCGCCGCAAGGCCCTGGGCTCGCCCTGATAGAGGGCCGTGCCCTTGAATTCCAGTTCAAATCCGCATTTTTCCAGCACCCGCTGGGAGGCTGCGTTTTCCTCCAGCACAATGCCGTCCAGGCTGCAAACGCCCGCCTTGTCCAGCGCAAAGGGGAGGAAGGCGCCCAAGGCCTCGGTGGCGTAGCCCCGGCCGGTGCAGGGCTTTGCAATATGGTAGCCCACCTCCCAGCCCCGCTCAGCCATGCACAGCTGCACATAGCCCACGTTGTCTCCCTGCCGGGTCAGCACAGGATAAACGAAGGGACCGTCCCCGGTCTGCGCCGCGGCCATCAGGCTGCTCAGCACCTGCTGTGCGTCGCCAAGGGTTTCAAACACCTCGTCGGGTACAAAGCGCCGGTTGTCCTCATCCAGAGAATTGCGCCACAGGTCCTCCGCCATATCCTCGCGAAGGTCTGTAATCAACAGGCGCGCCGTTTCAATCCGCATCGCACTCCGCCTCCACCTGCC